>CAZZZJ010000016.1:0-19152 GCA_964658355.1 Beijerinckiaceae bacterium | reverse complement strand
GTGGTCGGTGACCCCGGCGCTCCACACCCCGCTGATGTCGGTGACCAACGCGATCTCGTCGGTGATCATCGTCGGCGCGATCCTCGCCGCCGGCGTGCCGCTGATCGAGAAGGGCACCGGCTGGGCCCGCGCCTTCGGCTTCATCGGCATCGTGCTGGCGAGCGTGAACATCTTCGGCGGCTTCCTGGTGACCCAGCGCATGCTCGCCATGTACAAGAAGAAGGCCTGAGACATGTCCCAGAACGTCTCCGCCCTTCTCTACATCGTCTCGGGCGTCCTGTTCATCATGGCGTTGCGGGGGCTATCGCACCCGACCACGTCGCGGCAGGGCAACCTCTACGGCATGATCGGCATGGCGCTGGCCGTGCTCACCACCCTGGTCGGGCATCCCCCGGCCGGAGCGGGCGCGTGGCTTCTCGTCTTCCTCGGGCTGGCCATCGGCGGCGGCGCGGGCGCGGTCATCGCCAAGCGCGTGCCGATGACGGCGATGCCGCAGCTCGTGGCTGCCTTCCACTCGCTCGTCGGCCTCGCCGCCGTGGCGGGTGCCGCGGCGACCCTCTACGCGCCGCAGGCGGTGGGCATCCTCGAGAACGGCCACATCCATAAGGAGTCGCTGTTCGAGATGGCGCTGGGCGCCGCGATCGGCGCGATCACCTTCACGGGTTCGGTCATCGCCTTCGCCAAGCTCGACGGGCGGATGTCCGGCAAGCCGATCATGCTGCCGAGCCGCCACCTGATCAACATCGGCCTCGCGGTGGCGCTGGTCGTGCTGATCGCGGTGTTCATCGGGGCTGAGAGCAAGGTCGTCTTCTGGCTGATCGTGCTGCTGTCCTTCGCCCTCGGCGGCCTGCTCATCATCCCGATCGGCGGCGCGGACATGCCCGTCGTCGTCTCGATGCTGAACTCGTATTCGGGCTGGGCCGCGGCCGGCATCGGCTTCACCCTCGGTAACCTCGCGCTGATCATCACCGGCGCCCTGGTCGGCTCGTCGGGCGCGATCCTGTCCTACATCATGTGCCACGCGATGAACCGCTCGTTCATCTCGGTCATCCTCGGCGGGTTCGGCGGCGACGCCGCGGCGGCCGGCGGCGGCGAGGTCGAGACCCGGCCGGTCAAGCAGGGCTCGGCGGACGACGCGGCCTACATCATGAAGAACGCCGAGCGGGTCATCATCGTGCCGGGCTACGGCATGGCGGTGGCGCAGGCCCAGCACTCGCTCCGCGAGATGGCCGACATGCTCAAGAAGGAGGGCGTCGACGTGAAGTACGCCATCCACCCCGTCGCCGGCCGCATGCCCGGCCACATGAACGTCCTGCTCGCCGAAGCCAACGTCCCCTACGACGAGGTGTTCGAGCTGGAGGACATCAACGGCGAGTTCCCGCAGGCCGACGTGGCCTTCGTCATCGGCGCCAACGACGTCACCAACCCGGCCGCCAAGACCGACAAGGCCTCGCCGATCTACGGCATGCCGATCCTCGACGTGGAGCGGGCCAAGACCGTGCTGTTCATCAAGCGCGGCATGGGTTCGGGCTACGCCGGCGTCGAGAACGAGGTGTTCTTCCGCGACAACACGATGATGCTGTTCGGCGACGCCAAGAAGGTCGTCGACCAGATCCTCAAGAATCTCTGATCCGACCTTTTCGGACGGATGGGCGGGGCGGGCAGCGATGCCCGCCCCGTTTTCGTTTCGCCGGGGGCCTAGCTCCCGTCTCCCGATCCGCTTCGCGGGCCATCCTCCCCGCAGGGGAGGGGAGAGAAGAAACGTCCGCCTCGGGATTTACGCGGCGATGCCGTCTATGGTGCGCCCCGTGTCAGCCTCGCCCCCCGCATCCCGCGCCTTCCTCGGCGTCGACCGTTCGATCCTCGGGCGGCCGTGGCGGGAGCGCTGTGCCGATCCGGCGGCGCAGGCCTATGCCGCGACCATGGTCCAGGCTTATGGCCTGCCCGAGCTGCTCGCCCGGGTCCTGGCCGGCCGCGGCATCCGGCCGGACGGATCCGAGGCCTACCTGCGCCCACGCCTGCGCGACCTGATGCCCGATCCCGCCTGCCTGCTCGACATGGAGGTCGCGGCCGAGCGCCTGGCGCGGGCCGTGCGACGGGGCGAGAGCGTCGCGGTGTTCGGCGACTACGACGTCGACGGCGCCGCGAGCGCGGCCCTTCTGGCGGGCTACCTGCGCAAGCTCGGCGTGCCGACCCGCATCCACATCCCCGACCGGATCACCGAGGGCTATGGCCCGAACACCGCCGCGGTCGTCGCCCTGGCCGGCGAGGGCGCGACGCTGCTGGTCTGCGTCGATTGCGGCACGAGCGGGCACGTGCCCCTGGAGGAGGCGGAACGGATCGGCCTCGACGTGATCGTCCTCGACCATCACGGCGCGCCCGAACTGCTGCCGCCGGTGCGCGCGCTCGTGAACCCGAACCGCCTCGACGACCTGTCGGGCCTCGGCCACCTCTGCGCGGCCGGAATCGTCTTCCTGACCCTCGTGGCGCTCGCCCGAGCGCTTCGGACGGAGGGGTTCTTCGCATCCCGTCCCGAGCCGCCGCTGACCGACGCCCTCGATCTCGTGGCGCTCGCCACCGTCGCCGATGTGGTACCGCTGACCGGCCTCAACCGCGCCTTCGTGGTCCAGGGGCTGACCGTGATGCGGGCGCGCGGCCGCCACGGCCTCGCCGCGCTCCTCGATGCCGCCGCCCTCGACGGGCCGCCGGAGGCCTGGCACCTCGGCTACCTGCTCGGGCCCCGCATCAATGCGGGCGGCCGCATCGGCGATGCCGGCCTCGGCGCGCGCCTGCTCACCACCGACGATCCCGCCGAGGCCGCCGGCATCGCGGTGGAACTCGACCGGCTGAACCGCGAGCGCCAGGCCATCGAGGCGCAGGCCGTGGCGGAAGCCGAGGCCGAGATGGACCACGCGCTCGGCCTCGACCCCGACCGCCCCGTGCTCGTCGCGGGAAGCGCCGCGTGGCATCCGGGCATCGTCGGGCTGATCGCGGCGCGCCTCAAGGAGCGCTTCGGCCGGCCGGCCTTCGCCTTCGCCCTGCGGCCGGACGGGACCGCCACCGGCTCCGGCCGCTCGATCGCCGGCGCCGACCTCGGCCATGCGGTCCGCGCCGCGGTCGAGGCCGGTCTCGCGACGAAGGGCGGGGGGCACGCCATGGCCGCCGGCGTGACCCTCGCCGGCACCGACCTGACCCGCTTCGCCGCCTTTCTCGCGGACGATCTGGCGCAGGCCGTGGCCGAGGCGCGCGCGGTGGAGGCGCTGCTGCTCGACGGCACGGTCAGCGCGGGCGGCGCCACCGCCGAGACCGTCCGCCTGATCCAGCGCGCCGGCCCGTTCGGGCAGGGGGCACCGGAGCCGATCTTCGCCCTGCCGCGCCACCGCATCGTCGATGCCGGCCTCGTCGGGCACGGCCATGTCCGCGCACGCCTGCGCAGCCGCGATGGTCAGGCGGTCGGCGCGATCAGCTTCCGCAGCGCGCAGGGTCCGCTCGGCCAGGCGATCCTGTCGGGCATCGGCAGCGAATTCCACGTCGCCGGGGCGCTAGCCTGCGACCGCTGGCGCGGAGCCGAGCGGGCCCAGCTCCGCATCTGCGATCTCAGCCCCGCCACGTGACCGCGGCGGCGGGCCGAACGCCATTTGACGCTGGCCCGTCCGCTCTCGCGACATCGTTAACGCGGCGTGGAGGGACAGCGATCTAAGATGCGCGCATGCGCACCTTCCTCTCCGCCGTCGCCCTCGTCCTCGCCGCAGCGCCGGCGTTCGCTGGCGGCGCGGAGGAATTCTTCCTCGGGCGTCCGCCCTCGGTCGGCGTGGTGCGGGGTGGGGCGTTCGGAGCGGATGGCGCCGATTACCTCGGCGAGGTGCCGGGAAGGCCGGTCGCGGCACCGCGGACGACGCGAAGCCCCCGCCGCGTCGCCCATGTCGGGCGCGTGCGCCAGGGCGGCGAGCCCACGATCGTCGCGCGGCCCTATTTCCGGCCCTGACGCGACCGTCGGGATCGCTCCAGCCTTTCATCCACGGCGCGACGTGTGATCCCTGACGTCGTAACCGCGGGGCGCGAGCTATGTAAGATTCATGCAAGAAAAACAGTGCCGAACGAACGGTCCTGCATTGCAAGAAGAAGCCTTATATCCTCATGAAGTCCCGATTTGCCGCTGCCGTCGCCGCTCTTGTTCTCGGTGTCGCGGCGCCGGTCTCGTCGGCGATGGCACTCGCCGATGACGCGCCCGTCCGGCGCATCGTCCCGCCCTTTTCCTACGACGACCTGACCACCGGCTCGATCGGGGCGGACGGATCCGCCGCGCCGCGCTCCGGTTGGTGCGCCCCGAGTTCGGCGCGCGAGGGCAACGCCAATCAGCAGACCCGACCCGTCATGCAGTACGGGCAGACCACCGGCGGAAGCCGTTACTGAGCGTGAAGCCAACCAGGATCGAGACCATGAAACTGTTCAACTACGCCATGATCGGCGCCTTCGTCTGCGGGCTCGTCGTCACCGCCTTCGGCTCCGTCAACGTCCTGCTGGCCATGTGACGGACCGCTTTGCTGCGGCCTTCCGCCCTGTCCCGTTCGGCCTCCGGACGGAGTGAGGGCCGTGCCCTTTCCGAATGGGCTGAAGTCTCACACCCCCCTCTCCCGACAGGGAAAGGGGGGTGCTGTGTTTCGAACGATCGATTCGGCGCCCCCGCGCCGGGATCCGCGCCGTTCGCATCCTCCGGATCAGTTTCGAAGACGATCGCCGCCGCGGTGTGCCATCGGTGCTGACGGATCCCTTCGCGGACTCGGTGAAGGGGGCGAAGCGTCAGGTTTCGAACATTCGATTGTAACAAGATGTATCAAATCCGCCGTTTGCGACCGATTGACAGAAAAATCAGCTTGGCTATAAGATAAAGCTGCGGTTTTAGGCTGATGAATTATAGATGAATGCCTTTTTCAGACTTGATTAAACCGTCCGGTCCTAGCACCCGGAGCTACGGCGACGGGCCCAGCGTCCGCGGTGCACCGGAGGCCTGAGGGTCTCCCGGTCGTCCGCAGGCGGTCGGGTCGCGATGCGTCGCCCCGCTTTCCGAGGACGGCCGACGATGCAGGACATCCCCGACGAACGTGGCGCGATTGGCACGATCGAGCCCCCGTCCGGCCTGGTGCCCCCGAAGGCGCCCGGACGGCGCCCGCGCGGCGGGGATCGCCGGCTCGATGCGGAGACCCGGCGCCGGATCGGGCGCAGCCTGCGGGTGCTCTATGCGGGCCTGCTCGCCCAGCCGATCCCCGAACGGTTCGAGGCGCTCGTCGCCGAATTCGCCGCCCGGTCGGAAGAGGAGTCCGCGCGATGATCCATGCCTCCGCCCCCGTTGGAACGCCCGTCGGCGCCGATCCCGAGATGCGGGACCTCCTGCTCGGCGCGATCCCGGCGCTGCGCGCCTTCGCCTTCTCGCTGACCTACGATTTCGACCGCACCGACGACCTCGTGCAGGACACGCTGATGCGGGCCTGGACCAAGGCCGAGAGTTTCCGCCGCGGGACCAATCTCACGGCCTGGCTGTTCACGATCCTGCGCAACCTGTTCTATTCGGAGCAGCGCAAGCGCAAGCGCGAAGTCGAGGATACCGATGGCGGCCATGCCGGACGGCTGACCAGCCTTCCCGAACAGGAGGTGCGCGTGGAGATGCGCGAGTTCCAGAGCGCACTGAACCTGCTGCCGCTGGCCCAGCGCGAGGCCCTGGTTCTGGTCGGCGCCCAGAGCTTCACCTACGAGGAGGCCGCCGAGATCTGCGGTGTCGCCGTCGGCACGATCAAGAGCCGGGTCAGCCGCGCACGGGGACGGTTGATCGAAAGCCTCGGCATGGACGGCGCCGGCGACATCGGAACCGACGCCCGCACCCGTGCCGCTCTCGATGCCGCGTGATCGCCGCACCGGCATCCGGAGATAGGATCTCGCGTCAAGTTGCGTAGTCGTCGTTGAGGTTTCGACGTTCGGGGCCCGATTTCGCCCCGCAATCGAGACGCAGGCTTCACGGATCGGCAAGACATCGCGTCGTAGACCCTCTCCTCGGGAGCTCCATGATGCGATCGAAGCTCGGTGGCGGGATCGCCGCGATTGTCCTGCTCGGCGCGGTTGCTGGATCGGCGACGAACGGACCGGCTGCGCAACGGGCAGCCTGGCGCGACGCCTATGCGGCGCCGGCGGCGATCCCGTTCCCGGACACCAACCCGTACGGACGCGCCAAGGCGGATCTCGGCAGGAGGCTGTTCTTCGATCCGATCCTGTCGGCCGACGGCGACCGGGCCTGCGTGACCTGTCACCAGCCCGATCTCGCCTGGGCGGACGGGCGCAAGCGCGCGGCCGTCCGCGGCGACGGGTCCGACATGGACCTGCGGACGCCGAGCCTGCTCAACCTCGCTTGGCAGGAAGGCCGGCTCGGCTGGGACGGCAAGTTCCGCGATCTCGAGACCGTCGCCTTCAACCCGATCACCGCGCCCGGCAACATGGGCCTGCCCGTCGACGCCGCCGTGGCGCGTCTCTCGGCGGATGCCGCCTACGCCGCGGCCTTCGCTGCGGCCTTCGCCGACCCCGGCGTCACCAGGGAACGGATCGAGGCGGCGCTCGCCACCTTCCAGCGCCTCATCGTCTCGGGCATCAGCCCGTTCGACCGGTGGATCTCGGGCGACATGACCGCGATCCCGCTCGCCGCCAAGCGCGGCTTCGACCTGTTCAACGGCCGGGCGAACTGCGCCGCGTGCCACAGCGGCTGGGCATTCACCGACGGATCGTTCCACGACATCGGCACGGCGATCGGCTCAGATCTCGGCCGCGGACGCTTCGTGCCGAATTCGCAGGCCCTGCGCTACGCGTTCAAGACCCCGGGACTGCGCGAGATCGCCGGCCGCGGTGCCTACATGCACGACGGATCGGTCCCGACCCTGGAGGCGGTGATCGATCTCTACGACCGCGGCGGCATCGCACGGCCCAGCCGCTCGCCGGAGATCCGCCCGCTGAACCTGACCACAGAGGAAAAGGCGGACCTGCTGGCGTTCCTGAACACGCTCACGTCGCGTCCGGGGAGCGAACGCGCGCTCGCGGACTTGACCGACGCCGCACCGAGGCCGTAACCGGCCCGTCCTTCGGGTGCGAGCCTTCGCGTCCGGTCCGGGCGGGACCCTACCGGAACAGCGGCAGGCCCGAGCCGAGCAGAGCGAGGCCGGCCACCAGAAGCAGGCCGCCGCAGGATTCGCAGGTTTGGGCCCGCAGGCCCGCCCGCGGCGCGAAGGCGGCGAGCCCGATCCCGGCACCGAGGCTCGCGAGACTTGCCAGACCGATCATTCGAGGCCCTCTTCACGCATGGTCCGACCGGCCATGCCGGGTTTTGGCTTGCATGACTGTGGCCGACGAACACTGAGCGAAGTCTTGCGAGGCCAAGCCCGAGGCGCGGAATTCCCTTCCATGCTGAATGCCGTATTGCCCCGCCGGAAGCGCTCCTGCGGTCGCTCGGTTCAGCCGCTTTTAACCAGTACCCACAGCGTTAACCGTTTCGACACAGACCTTAACAAAGCCTTGGCGAAGTCGAACGACTTAGTTCTAAATGAATCGGTAGACGCTGTTCCGATCCGTTTTGCCGAGGTTTCGATGCGGACTTTTGAGCGGCATTGTTTCTCTCCGTTTTTTGCCGCGGTCCTGGCTATTCCCGCGACCGTGCTGGCCAGCAGCGAGGCCAGCGCGCACGTCAAGTGGTTCTGCGCCTACGACATTGCCGGCCAGCCCCGGGGCCTGGAGCAGGTGCTCTGCCTCGATTTCGAGTGGCTCGTCGGCCTGTCGATCTTGTGCCTGATGTTCGGCTGCCTCGCCGAAGGCACGCCGCTCGGCACCGCGTTGCTGAACGCGTTGGACCGGGTCACCGCGCGGCTGCGCACCGATACCGGGTTGCTGGTCCGCGCGACGCTGGGCTTCTTTTTCGTCTCGCTCTGGACGATGGGCGGGATCATCCTCACTCCCGAGCTCAAGACCGATGCGGCCTGGATCCCGTGGTTCCAGCTGGCGCTCGCCGCCTGCCTGATCTGGCACCGCACCCTGCCGCTGGCCGGCGCCGGCATCGTCGTCCTGTTCGGCTACGCCACCTGGTGCTACGGCGCGTTCCACCTGGCCGACTATCCCGTTTTCCTCGGCGTCGCCGCCTACCTGATCCTGACGGGCCTGAACCGGACCCTCTACGGCATCCGTCCCCTCGACGTGGTCCGCGCCGCCGCCGCCGTCACCCTGATGTGGGCGTCGGTCGAGAAGTGGGCCTACCCGGAATGGACCGCGCCGCTGCTCGCCGCCAAGCCCGAGATGACCTTCGGCGCCTCGCCCGAACTGTTCATGAAGGCCGCCGGCGTCGTCGAGTTCACCCTGGCCTTCGCGCTGATCTGGACCCCCCTGGTGCGCCGGACCGCCGCGATCATCCTGGCCGCGATCTTCGTCTCCGCGGTGTTCGAGTTCGGCAAGGTCGACGCGATCGGCCATTCCGGGATCATCGTGGTCCTGGTCGCCATCGCCGCCGACGACGCCCGGATCGCCGTCCGCCGCCGCGACGTGGCGCTGGCCCCGGCTTACTACGCGGTGGCGCTGACCGGCTTCCTTGCCCTCTACTATGCCGGCCACGCCGCGATGTACGGCGCCCTGTTCTCGGCGCCCGTGATCTGATTGGATCGATGCCGGAACGTGACGGGCGGCCCGCGCGAGGGGCCGCTTCCGCATGAGTGGGGAAGCCGGGAGAGCCGTGTGCGCAGGGGGACGACGGGCGGTGTGCTCGCGGCGGGCTTGCTTGGGCTGATCGGCGCCGTGCTGGTGGCACGCGGGCCCGAGCCCGGCGGGATCGAGGATCTCTGGCTGCTGTTCGGTGCGCCCGATCGCGGCGCGGTGGATTTCCCGACCGTCGAGCGGAGCCCGGGCGACGCGCTCGCCTGTCCGCCCGGCCATTGCCGTGCGGTCTCCGACATCGTGCCGCCCGTCCTGCCGGTCTCGGGCGAGCGGCTGCGGGCGATCGTCGCCGCGGTGGCCGCCGAGGAGCCGCGCGCCGAACTGGCCTTCCAGGCGCGCTGGGCCGAGGAGGACCGCTACGTGGTCCGCTCGGAATGGCTGCGCCTGCCCGATACCGTCGCCGTCGCGATCCTCGGTGCCGGCGAGGACCGCGCGACGCTGGCGCTTCACGTCCGCCCCCAGTTCGGGATCGCGGATGCCGGAGCCAATCGTGCCCGGCTCGAACGATGGCTCGTACGGATCGAGGGTCTGGCACGGCGCGAGGCGGCGCGGTGAGGGCCCGCCGCCGCGGATCACGCCCGTGTCTCGAACTCAGCGCGCGGCGAGCAGCGGCCCGAACACGTCGATCACGCCGTTGATGGTGATCTGCGTGCCGACGCAGAGCAACAGGAACGCGAACAGCCGGCCGAGGACCCGCGCACCGATCGGCCCGAGCAGGCTCACCACCCGGTCCGCCGAGGCGTAGATCAGCGCCACCGTCGCGGCGACGCCCAAAGCCGCCAGCGAGACGCCGACGTAGAAGCCGAGCCGGTCGGCCATCGCGGCCGGGCGGTTCGATCCGAGCGTGATCGCCACCGCGATGGTGCCCGGCCCGGTGGTGAAGGGCAGGGTGAGCGGGAAGAACGCGATCTCGGACAACGGATCGACGGATCGTCGCGCATCCGCCGCCGCGGCGGCGGCGGTCACGGGGGGAGCCGCCTGTGCCGACGTGGCTTGACCCGAGGCTTGGCCAGCTCCCTGTCCCGTCGTCGAGGAGACCTCGGCCTGCTTGCGGGCCTCGCGCGCCTCCGGACGGTTCAGGAGCCCCCAGGCGGAGGCGCCGACGACGAGCCCGCCCGCGATGCGGAGCGCGCCGAGGGACACGCCGAAGAAGTTGAGGATCGGCGCGCCGGCCCAGAGCGCCGCCAGCATGATCAGCAGCGCGTATCCGCCGATCCGGCCGGCGAGCCAGACGCGGTCGTCGTGGCTGTGCCCCGCCGTCACCTGCGCGAAGATCAGCGCCCCGCCGAGCGGGTTGACGATCGAGAACAGGCTCGAGAGCGCGAGCAGGAACTGCTGGATGGCCGCTTCGACGCTCATGCTTCGCCGCTCATGGCATAGGCCCTCCGGATTTCCGCAGCTGGCACGACAGGTTCCCCGCCCACGCTCGAGCTATCGTTTCGAGGCGCACGCGCGTTTCGCTCCCCCGCAGAGGCGGGTGGGAAAACACGTCGGCCTTGCCTCCACGAGGCTCGGATACGGCGGACGGAACGAGAGGGCATCCGGAGTCTCGTCCCCGCATCCCCCGCCGTGAGGCGCCTGTCTACGGCGAACCGGGGCGATCTCGCGACATCGCGGCGGAAAACCCGTCACCCCGGAGCGGGCGCCGGCACCAGCACCCGGGCCGGGGCGAGCCTTCGGGCGCGGTGGACCTGCTGTACGGCGATCGGGCGGTAGAGCTGCTTCGTCGCGTGCACCACGTGGAGGCCGGCGAACGGCAGCGAGAGGCCCGTCCCGACGCGCTCCCAGGCACCGGCGGTCCGCAGCATCACCCGCGAGCGCAGCGGCGGCATGTACAGCGTCTCGGCCCAGCCTTCCGGCGAGAACAGCGTGTCGCGCATCAGCCGCCCGAGCTGCGAGCGGCTGTAGGGCTGGCCGTGACCGAACGGCGTCGCGTCGCGCCGCGCCCAGACTCCGCGCCGGTTCGGCACCACGAGGATCATCCGGCCGCCCGGCGTCAGCGCGCGCCAGACTTCCCGGAGGAGTTCCGTCGGGCTCTCCACCGCCTCCAGCGCATGCACGAGGATCACGCGGTCGATCGCGGCGTCCGGCAGCGGCATCATCGTCGGGTCGGCGAGCGCCGAGCAGGAGCGGCCGGCGCCGGGCCAGTTCACCACCCCTTGGGTCGCCGGCATGAAGGCCAGCGTCCGCTCGGCGATGCAGTGGACCGGGCCGAGATAGGGCACCGCGTAGCCGAGCCCCAGCACGCGCAGGCCCGAGACCGAACCCAGGAAGCCGTGGAGCGCGCGGGCGACGATCCGGTGCGTCGTGACGCCCAGCGGCGTGGCGTAGAAGGCCCGCAGGTCGGTGACGTCGAGGCGCATGGGCGTGAAGCTGAGACGGCGTTCGAGGGAGCGGGCATCGCGGGCCCGATGCCGATTCAATGGGGTCGTGCACCCTCCACGGCAAGCGGCGGCCGGGAACATGGGCCCGCCGCGACACGGAACCGCCCGGTTTCCGCGTCCGTTCACCGCCCGACACGGCCGGACCGGCCGACAGCCCGGAGACGCGTTCATGGCGACGGCGCCCGAGATCCGCACCTTCCTGTGCCGCAGCGACAACATCGGCGTGCTGATGCGCGATCCCGCGACCGGCGCCTGCGCGGCGATCGACGTGCCGGAGGCGGCACCCGTCCTGTCGGTGCTGCAGGAGACCGGATGGCGGCTCACCGACATCCTCGTCACCCATCGGCACGGCGACCACATCGAGGGCATTCCCGAGGTCAAGCGCGCCACCGGCGCCCGCGTCACCGCTCCGGCCAAGGCCGGCGCGGCGATCCCCGACGTGGATGTCGCCGTCTCGGAGGGCGACACCGTCCGGGTCGGGGAGCTTGCCGCCGAGGTCTGGGAGACGCCGGGGCATTGCGCCGACCACGTCACCTACGTGTTCGCCGAATCAGGCCTCGTGTTCTCCGGCGACACCCTGTTCACCCTCGGCTGCGGACGGGTGATGGAGAGCCCGCCCGAAACCCTGTGGCGCTCGCTGCAGCGCTTCCTGCCGCTGGCCGACGCGACGCGGGTGTTCAGTGGGCACGATTACGTCCTGTCCAATGCCCGCTTCGCAGTCGCAGCAGAGCCCGGCAACGCGGATCTCGCGCGGCGGCTCGGCGAGGCGGAAAAGGCCAAATCCGAAGGTCGCTTCCTGGTTCCCACGACGATGGCGCAGGAGCGGGCGACCAATCCGTTCCTGCGCAGCGCCCTGCCGGCCCTCAAGGCGGCGGTCGGACTCGACGAAGCCGTTGACCCGGCAACCGTTTTTGTTGCGCTGCGAAATTGGAAGAACCGCTTCTGACCCACAGATTCTCAAGGAAATTTTGTTGCGTTCTCAAAGAGAAGTGAACATACGACTTGCGACAGGCGCTAAACCGTCTGTCCGATAGGCTCCCGGAGGGAGGCTCGACGTCAACGGAAGCGTGTTCCTGCTTCTTTCGGTCAGATGGGGGTCCGTCTCGCCTTACCACCTTTCGTCCTCACGCCTTCCGCTCCCCTTTCTCCAGCCGGATACCGAGCCGCATTCCGACCAGCCCGACGCCAAGGCGACGGTGCCGGAGCGGGATCCAGACCGTCCGGCCCGCGCACCCGCGGCCGCCCGCTCCCGGGTGACGCCCATCTCCGCCGACGTGCGCCTGCTCGGGATCGCCACGGAGCACCTCGCCCGGCTCGGCCCCAAGCGGGTCACCGTCGTCGCGGTCGCCGCCGAAGCCGGGATGACGCACGCCAACGTCTACCGCTACTTTCCCTCGAAGGATGCCCTGCTCGACGCGGTCGCCGGCCGCTGGCTGCGCGATATCGAAACCCGTCTGGCCGGCATCGCCGACGCGCCGGACCCGGCCGACGACAAGATCGAGCGTCTGCTCACCGCGCTCGCCGCCCTGCAGCGGGACGCACTCCAGGACGAGCCGAACCTGTTCGCCGTCCATCTCGACGCCACGGTCGCCGCCCGGCCGATCGCCCGCCGCCACCGGGTGCGGCTGCGCAGTCTCGTCGAGCGCGTGATCGAGGAGGGGATGGCCACCGGCACGTTTTCGGCCCGCGATCGCGAGCGCGCCATCGCCTACATCTTCGATGCGAGCTACCGCTTCACCCATCCGCTGGCGATCCAGCACGACGCGGAGGTGCCGCGCGACCTGGTCGATGCCCGCTTCGGTGCGGTGATCCACGCGATCCAGCGGGTGCTGCGCGCCGGCATCCTCTGAGCGAAATGACAGGGTTCGAAATCTGTCACTTGGCCGTTCGCAGGCCTGGGCCATTGGCTTAAAGCCCTCGGGAAGCTTGGCTTTTCGGGGGCTTTGTTTTTTGCGCCGCACATCGGCGCTGGCTCGAACCGTGCTTGTGCGGACTTTCGTCGGGTTGATGGTGCGGTGCTTTTCCGCCACACAGCCGCGCAGAAAAACCGATCGCGTCGGGCGCCGTTTCGGACGGACATCCGAGCGCCACGCCGTCCGCGCGTGTCGGCTCACCCGTTACGCACAACTGGAGAGTTTTCGGACATGGCACGCAGCAAGATCGCGCTCATCGGCGCCGGCCAGATCGGCGGAACGCTGGCGCACCTCGCCGGTCTGAAGGAACTCGGCGACGTCGTGCTGTTCGACATCGTCGACGGCGTGCCGCAGGGCAAGGCGCTCGACATCGCCGAATCGGCGCCCGTCGACGGCTTCGACGCCAAGTATTCCGGCGCCAGCGACTATTCCGCGATCAAGGGCGCCGACGTGGTGATCGTCACCGCCGGCGTGCCGCGCAAGCCCGGCATGAGCCGCGACGACCTGATCGGCATCAACCTGAAGGTCATGGAGGCCGTCGGTACCGGCATCCGCGACAACGCGCCGGACGCGTTCGTGATCTGCATCACCAACCCGCTCGACGCCATGGTCTGGGCGCTGCAGAAGTTCTCCGGGCTGCCGACCAACAAGGTCGTCGGCATGGCCGGCGTGCTCGATTCCGCCCGCTTCCGCCACTTCCTCGCGGAGGAGTTCAAGGTCTCGGTCGAGGACGTGACGGCCTTCGTGCTCGGCGGCCACGGCGACGACATGGTGCCCCTGACCCGCTACTCGACGGTGGCCGGCGTGCCGTTGACCGATCTGGTCAAGCTCGGCTGGACCACGCAGGAGAAGCTCGACGCCATGGTCGAGCGCACCCGCAAGGGCGGCGGCGAGATCGTCAACCTGCTCAAGACCGGCTCGGCCTTCTACGCGCCCGCGGCCTCCGCCATCGCGATGGCCGAGAGCTACCTCAAGGACAAGAAGCGCGTGCTGCCCTGCGCCGCCTACCTCGACGGCCAGTACGGCATCACCGGCATGTATGTCGGCGTCCCCGTCGTGATCGGCGAGAACGGTGTCGAGCGCGTCCTCGAAGTGACCTTCGACGCGGCCGAGAAGGCGATGTTTGAAAAGTCGGTCGGCGCGGTGAATACGCTGATCGAAGCTTGCAAGGGCGTGAACCCCGCGCTGGCCTGAGACCGGTTCGCGCCCGATCTGGCATTTGGTATGCCAGATCGGTTCGAGTCCGGTACGCCGTGATTCGGCATTCGCCCATCTGACGAGGTCGCGATGAACATCCACGAATACCAAGCCAAGGCGGTGCTGAAGGAGTTCGGCCTGCCCGTCTCCAAGGGCATCGCGATCTTCAAGCCCGAAGAGGCGGAGGCCGCCGCGAGGGAACTGGGCGGCCCGGTCTGGGTGGTGAAGTCGCAGATCCATGCGGGCGGGCGCGGCAAGGGCACGTTCAAGGGCGCGCCGGCCGGTGCGAAGGGCGGTGTGCGCGTCACCAAGTCGATCGACGAGGTGACGCTTTTCGCCAACGAGATGCTCGGGCAGACCCTGGTCACGATCCAGACCGGCGAGGCCGGCAAGCAGGTCAACCGGCTCTACATCGAGGAAGGCGCGCAGATCGCCGCCGAGTTCTACCTGTCGATGCTGGTCGACCGCGAGACGGGCCAGGTCGCCTTCGTCGTCTCGACGGAAGGCGGCATGGACATCGAGACGGTGGCCCACGACACGCCGGAGAAGATCGTCACCTTCTCGGTCGATCCGGCCACCGGCATCATGCCCCATCACGGCCGCGCGGTCGCCAAGGCGCTGGGCCTCTCGGGCGCGCAGGCCAAGGAAGCCGGCGACCTGACGAACAAGCTCTACGCGGCCTTCACGGCCAAGGACATGAGCATGCTTGAGATCAACCCGCTGGTGCTCACCGGCGACGGCCATCTCAAGTGCCTCGACGCCAAGATCTCGTTCGATTCGAACGCCCTCTACCGTCACCCCGACGTCGTCGCCCTCCGCGACGAGACGGAGGAGGACGCCAAGGAGATCGAGGCCTCGAAATACGACCTAGCCTACATCGCGCTCGACGGCACGATCGGCTGCATGGTCAACGGCGCCGGACTGGCCATGGCGACGCTCGACATCATCAAGCTCTACGGCGAGGAGCCGGCTAACTTCCTCGACGTCGGCGGCGGCGCCACGGAGGAGAAGGTCACGGCGGCCTTCAAGATCATCACCGCCGATCCGCAGGTGAAGGGCATCCTCGTCAACATCTTCGGCGGGATCATGAAGTGCGACGTGATCGCCCGCGGCGTGATCGCGGCGGTGAAGACGGTGGGCCTGGAGGTGCCGCTCGTCGTGCGCCTCGAAGGCACCAACGTCGAGGAAGGCAAGGCGATCATCAGCGGCTCGGGTCTCAACGTGATCCCGGCCGACGACCTGGACGACGCCGCGCAGAAGATCGTCGCCGCCGTGAAGAAGGGCTGAAGCGTTATGTCCATCCTCATCGACGCGAACACCAAGGTCATCTGCCAGGGCTTCACCGGCAAGAACGGGACCTTCCATTCCGAGCAGGCGATGGCCTACGGCACCAAGATGGTCGGCGGCACCTCGCCGGGCAAAGGCGGCTCGAAGCACCTCGGCCTGCCGGTCTTCGACACGGTCGGCGAGGCCCGCGAGGCCACCGGCGCGACCGCGTCCGTGGTCTACGTGCCGCCGCCGGGCGCGGCCGACGCGATCTGCGAGGCGATCTCGGCGGAGATGCCGCTGATCGTCTGCATCACCGAAGGCATTCCGGTCCTCGACATGGTGCGGGTCAAGCGCGCCCTCGTCGGCTCGAAGTCGCGCCTGATCGGGCCGAACTGCCCCGGCGTCGTCACCGCCGGCGAATCGAAGATCGGCATCATGCCGGCCAACATCTTCAAGCCGGGCTCGGTCGGCATCGTCTCGCGCTCCGGCACGCTGACCTACGAGGCGGTGTTCCAGACCTCGACCGCGGGCTTGGGCCAGACGACGGCGGTGGGCATCGGCGGCGATCCGGTCAAGGGCACCGAGTTCATCGACATGCTTGAGCTGTTCCTGGCCGATCCGAAGACCACGTCGATCGTGATGATCGGCGAGATCGGCGGCTCGGCCGAGGAGGAGGCGGCGCAGTTCCTGGCCGACGAGGCCAAGCGCGGCCGCAAGAAGCCGATGGTCGGGTTCATCGCCGGCCGCACCGCGCCGCCCGGCCGCCGCATGGGGCACGCCGGCGCGATCATCTCCGGCGGCAAGGGCGGCGCCGAGGACAAGATCGCGGCGATGGAGGCCGCGGGCATCCGCGTGTCGCCCTCGCCCGCCCGCCTCGGCTCGACGCTGGTCGAAGTCCTGAAGGGCTGAAACCGGGTGACAGCCGCGCGCGTATGACCCCGCGCGCGGCTGTGTTGCAGCGCACGCACGACCGCGACGCCATATGATGAACGAGGCGGCGCCGGTTGCGTGCGCCCGCGAAGATTTTCAGTGCGGCCCGCGTCTTCCCGATTGAGGCGCCTCCCGCGCGATGACGCGGCTCTCGCGCACCGGCGCAGGGCCCGAAGGACAGGATGACCCGCCGATGGCACGCCAGGACGTGAACGAAGCGCTCCTCGAGACCTCGTTCCTCTACGGCGGCAACGCCGCCTACATCGAGGAGCTGCAGGCGGCCTACGCCCGCAACCCGTCCTCGGTGGACCCGGAGTGGCAGAACTTCTTCAAGGGCCTCGGCGAGGACGAGACCCTGGTCGAGAAGAACGCCGCCGGCGCCTCGTGGACCAAGCCGAACTGGCCGGTGCCGGCCAACGGCGAGATCGTCTCGGCCCTCGACGGCAACTGGGCGAACCTGGAGAAGGCGGTCGGCGAGAAGATCCTGGCCAAGGGCCCGGAGAAGGGCGAGCCGAAGCCCGGCAAGCCCGCCGACGGCCTCGCCGTCACCACCCGGACCGGCGTGTCCGTGGAGCAGGCGACCAAGGATTCGGTCCGCGCGATCATGCTGATCCGCTCGTACCGCATGCGCGGCCACCTCCACGCCAAGCTCGACCCGCTCGGCCTCGCCCCCCGCGGCGACCACGAGGAACTGCATCCGCAGCATTACGGCTTCCTCGAATCCGACTGGGATCGGCCGATCTTCCTCGACAACGTGCTCGGGCTCGAATTCGGCACGATCCGCGAGATCGTCGCGATCCTGGAGCGGACCTACTGCCAGACGCTCGGCGTCGAGTTCATGCACATCTCCGATCCCGAGGAGAAGGCCTGGCTGCAGGAGCGCATCGAGGGCAAGGACAAGGAGATCTCGTTTACCCCCGAAGGCCGTCGCGCGATCCTCAACAAGCTGATCGAGGCCGAGGGCTTCGAGAAGTTCCTCGACCTCAAGTACACGGGCACCAAGCGCTTCGGCCTCGATGGCTCCGAGGCGATGATCCCGGCGCTCGAGCAGATCATCAAGCGCGGCGGCGCGCTCGGCGTGCGCGAGATCGTGCTCGGCATGGCCCATCGCGGCCGGCTGAACGTGCTCACCAACGTGATGGCGAAGCCGTTCCGCGCGGTGTTCAACGAGTTCAAGGGCGGCTCGGCCTCGCCGGCCGAGGTCGAGGGCTCGGGCGACGTGAAGTATCACCTCGGTGCCTCGTCCGACCGCTCCTTCGACGGCAACAACGTCCACCTCTCGCTCACCGCCAACCCGTCCCACCTCGAGATCGTCGATCCGGTGGTGCTCGGAAAGGTGCGCGCCAAGCAGGACCAGCGCGCCAAGCCGAACGTGGTGCGCGCCAGCGTGATGCCGCTCCTGATCCACGGCGACGCGGCCTTCGCCGGCCAGGGCGTGGTCGCCGAGTGCCTCGGCCTGTCGGGCCTCAAGGGCCATCGCACCGGCGGATCGATCCACTTCATCATCAACAACCAGATCGGCTTCACCACCGATCCGCGCTTCTCGCGCTCGTCGCCCTACCCGTCGGACGTCGCGAAGATGGTCGAGGCGCCGATCTTCCACTGCAACGGCGACGACCCGGAGGCGGTGACCTTCGCCACCAAGGTGGCGGTGGAGTATCGCCAGAAGTTCGGCAAGCCGGTCGTGATCGACATGCTGTGCTACCGCCGCTTCGGCCACAACGAGGGCGACGAGCCGGCCTTCACCCAGCCGAAGATGTACCAGCGCATCCGCAAGCACACCTCGGTGCTGGAGACCTACGCGCGCAAGCTGATCGAGAACGGCACGCTGAGCCAGGAAGCCTACGACGCCCGCAAGGCGGAGTTTCGGGCGATGCTCGACGCCGAGCTCGAGGTCGCGGGCACCTACAAGGCCAACAAGGCCGATTGGCTCGACGGACGCTGGTCCGGCTTCAAGGCCGTGCACGAGGACGTAGACGACCCGCGCCGCGGCCGCACCGGCGTGCCGGTCGAGACCCTGCGCGAGATCGCGCAGAAGATCACCCAGGCGCCTCCGGGCTTCCACCTGCACCGGACGATCCAGCGGTTCATGGACAACCGCGCCAAGGCGGTCGAGACCGGAATCGGCATCGACTGGGCGACGGCGGAAGCGCTCGCCTTCGGCGCGACCATGCTCGACGGCAACCGCGTCCGGCTCTCGGGACAGGACGTCGAGCGCGGCACCTTCTCGCAGCGCCACGCCGTGGTGATCGACCAGGAGAACGAGCAGCGCTTCACGCCGCTCAACGCCATCCGCGAGGGCCAGGCGCCCCTGGAGGTCATCAACTCGATGCTCTCCGAGGAGGCGGTGCTCGGCTTCGAGTACGGCTACTCGGCGGCCGAGCCGAACGCCCTGGTGCTGTGGGAGGCGCAGTTCGGCGACTTCGCCAACGGCGCGCAGGTGGTGATCGACCAGTTCATCGCATCCGGCGAGCGCAAGTGGCTGCGCATGTCCGGCCTCGTGATGCTGCTGCCGCACGGCTACGAGGGCCAGGGGCCGGAGCATTCCTCCGCCCGCCTAGAGCGCTACCTGCAGTCCTGTGCCGAGGACAACATGCAGGTCGCCAACTGCTCGACGCCGGCGAACTACTTCCACATCCTGCGCCGGCAGCTGAAGCGCGACTTCCGCAAGCCCCTGATCCTGATGACGCCGAAGTCGCTGCTGCGCCACAAGCGGGCGGTGTCCAACA
>CAZZZJ010000015.1:10677-19879 GCA_964658355.1 Beijerinckiaceae bacterium | reverse complement strand
GGATGCGCTGAACCTGCTCCTGCCGGGTCCGCGCTGGCTCTACGTCGGCCTTTTCTCCGGCATCTGCGTCTACATGCAGCTCGTCCTGCGCTACACGCGCTACGTCGCCGTCCTCAAGTGGCTGACGCTGAGCTTGTTCGCCTATCTCGGCGTGGTCATCTTCGCCCACGTCTCTTGGACGGAGCTCGCCCTGGCCATGGCCGTGCCGCGCCTCGACCTGGGCGCCGCAGGCCTGACCACCCTGGTGGCGATCTTCGGCACGACGATCAGCCCCTACCTGTTCTTCTGGCAAGCGGCGGAGGAGGCCGAGGACATCCATGCCCATCCGCGGAGGCGCGACCTCGCCCATGCGCCCGAACAGGGACAGGCGGCCCTGCATCGCATCGAGGTCGACACCGTGGTCGGCATGACGTTCTCGAACGTCGTGGCGCTCGCCATCATGGTCACGACCGCCGCCGTCCTGCATGGGCATGGCATCATCGACATCCAGACCTCGGCCCAGGCCGCCGAGGCGCTGCGGCCCTTCGCCGGCCCGCTCTCGGCCGGCGTGTTCACGCTCGGCATCGTCGGCACCGGCCTGCTCGCCGTTCCGGTGCTGGCGGGCTCGGCGGCCTACGCGGTCGGGGAAGCCCGGCGCTGGCCGGTCGGGTTCGGGCGCCATTTGCTGGAGGCCCGCGCCTTCTACGGAACGGTGGCGCTGGCCACCATCGTCGGCATGATCATCAGCCTGGGCGCCGTCGATCCCATCCGGGCCCTCTACTGGAGCGCGGTCGTGAACGGGATCATCGCGGTGCCGATCATGTCGGTGATGATGCTGGTCGCCGCCCGTACCGACATCATGGGGACCTTCGCGGTCCGCGGTCCGCTCCGGTGGCTCGGGTGGATGGCCACCGCCTGCATGCTGCTCGCCGTCGCCGCGATGCTGATCGGCGCGCTCCTTCCGTTGCGGTAGATCAAACCCCTCCGGTCGCGCTTGTCCGATCCTCCGGCGAACGGGAATCGGAAGGGCGCACCATGTCGGGATCCAGTCCAGCGGCCAGACCGCTCGTCCTAGTGGCCGAACCGCAGGCGCTTCCCGCCATGTGGCTGGAGGATCTCCTGGGTGACGAGGGCTATGCGATCCTGGGTCCGTACGCGACCTGCGCGGCGGCCATGGAAGGCCTCGACCGGAGCACTCCCGTATTCGCGGTGGTCAGCGTCGATCTTCGGGAAGGCCCCTGTTTCCCGCTGTCCTGCGCGTTGCGCCGCCGCGGCGTCCCGTTCGCGATGTTCTCGGGCTCACTCCCCGTTCCGCGCCCCTTCTCCGATGTCCCGATCCTCGACCGTCCGTGTCTGGCCGAAGCCATCGCGCAAGCCCTTTCATCCGAGCGGTTGGCGAACGGCGGGGATGCGCGACCGAAGGCATGTCCGATGGAGGCCGCCATCCAGTCCGGCAAAACCATTGCGCTGGATCAATGTCCCCCCGCCTGCGGAGGCCAGGATGCGATGCCCGACCCGAATCACGCCGGTCCGGACAGGGCGTCATCCTGAAGGGAGATATCCCATGAGCGACAAGATTCTTCGCCAGGACATCATCGACGAACTCGACTTCGATCCCAGCATCGGCTCGGCCCATATCGGCGTCGCGGTGGACAAGGGCATCGTCACGCTCACCGGGCACGTCGGCAGCTACATGGAGCGCGTGGCGGCCGAGAAGGCGGCCCAGAAGGTTCGCGGCGTCCGCGGCGTGATCGAGGAGATCAAGGTCCGCTTCACCGGGGAGGCGCCGCCCCGCGACGAGGACCTTGCGCACCGCGCGGTGCAGATGCTCGACTGGTCCGCCCTCGTGCCGGGGAACGGCGTGCAGGTGAAGGTGCAGGACGGTATCGTCACGCTCACCGGCAGGGTCGGATGGCAGTACCAGAAGGAAGAGGCCTTTCGCGCGATCAGGCGCTTGGCGGGCGTCGCCGGCATCATCAACATGATCGAGGTGAAGCCGGCCGTGAGCGCCGAGAACGTCCGGTCGAAGATCGAGGCGGCCCTCAAGCGCAACGCCGAGGTCGAGGCCGACCACATCAAGGTATCGGTCAAGGGCGACACGGTCACGCTGGATGGGTCCGTCCACGCCTGGTCCGAGCGCAAGCTCGCCGAGAACGCCGCCTGGTCCGCCTCGGGTGTCCGGGCCGTCGAGGATCGCCTGACCCTCGCCTGAGCCGCGAGCCGCGAGCCGGGACCGGCCGACGCCCCGGTCCCGGTTGCCCCGTCGGATTGCCGCCTCGAAAATTCCAGTCCGTGTGAGGTCTCCCATGCCCTACGCAAGCATCATGGTCGCCGTCGATCTCGGCGAGCATGCGCGCAGCCGCATCCGCCTCGCAGGTCATCTCGCGGACGACTTCCATGCCAGCCTCATCGGGGTCGCGTCGGAGATGCCCGCCTACGAGGCCGTGCCGGTCGGTCCGACCCTGGGAGGGGGCTACTGCATGGCCTCGGTACAGGAGGCGGTCCTGGCCGACCTCAAGAGCGCGCACGCGGCGTTCGACGAGACCGCGCATGGACGTAGCCGGGTCGAGTGGCGCTCGAACCTGGACTTCCCGGTCGCATTCCTGACACGGCAGGCCACCGCCGCCGACCTCGTCGTCGTCGGCCGGGGCGACGACGGGAACCCACTCATGTCGGTCGATCCGGGGGACGCCGTCATGCAACTCGGTCGGCCCGTGCTCGTGGTCCCTCCCGGCGTCGACCATCTCGACGTTCGGTGCGTCGCCATCGGATGGAAGAATACCCGCGAAGCGCGCCGCGCCGTCCGGGACGCACTGCCGTTCCTGGAGCGGACATCGCACGTCGTCGTCCTTTCCATCGACGATGGGCACGGGGCCGCGGACACCCGGGACGTCATCGGCTTCCTCCAGGCCCATGACGTCCATGCCACTGCCGTCCAGAAGGATGCCTACGGTGCCGGGACGGCCGAGGCATTGGTCGACGCGGCCTCCGAGCATGGCGCCGACCTGATCGTCACGGGGGGCTACGGCCACGGCCGCCTGCGGGAGTGGGCCTTCGGGGGCATGACCCGAGCTCTCCTCGCCGGTTGCCCGGTCTGCTGCCTGATGAGCCACTGAGCATTCGTACCTTCACCCGCCGATCTGGCTTCAGGAGCAGCGCGATGCCGATCACGCGAACGCAGGCACGCCTCGGCGGCCTCACGGCCTTGCTAGGGGTGACAATCCTCTCATTGGGTGGAGCAGCGGCCTGTTCGCGCCTTCTCTGGAACGACAACGGTCTCGCCGTCCTCGTCGGCAGGACGATGGATTGGCCCGAGTCCACCGAGCCGACGCTGATGGTGATGCCCCAAGGCATGGATCGCGATGGTGCACGTCTCGGATCGACCGCGGTCGTCACGCAGAACGGATTACGGTGGACGTCGTTGTACGGCAGCCTGGTGACCACGATCTACGGTCTCGGGACCGCCGACGGCCTGAACGAGCGCGGACTTGCCGCGCACATGCTGTTCCTGAAGGGGACCGATTTCGGGCCGCGCGATCCTGGCAGGCCGGGGCTACAGGCCGGGCTTTGGGCGCAATACGTCCTCGACAATGCCGCCACGGTGACGAAGGCTCTGGCCCTGCTCGAAACGGTGCAGCCCGTAATGGCGGAGACGCACGGCACCAAGACGACGGTGCATCTCGCCATCGAGGATGCCAGCGGCGACTCGGCCATCGTCGAGTATGTCGGCGGCAAGCCCTTGATCCACCATGGACGGGAATACCGGATCATGACCAACGACCCGCCCTACGACGAGCAGCTCACGCTCCTGCAGGCACGGGATTTCTCAAGGCCGAGCAGCGACACGCCCGTTCCCGGTAACGTGAACCCGCGGGACCGGTTTCAGCGTGCGGCCTACTTCAGTGCGATGTTGCCGGCGCCAAAGACGGACCGGGAGGCGGCCGCTGCTATGTTCGCCATCGTCCGCAACCTGTCGGTTCCGTTCGGCGCACCCTACAAAGGGTTTGGCATCTACAACACAGAGTATCGGACCGTCGCCGATCTATCCAACAAGCGGTACTTCTTCGAGTTGACCACGAGCCCGAATGTCATCTGGGCCGATCTCACGGCATTCGCCCTTACGCCCGGCAGCCCTGTAATTGCGCTCGACCCCGATAGCATCGACCTGTCAGGTAACGTGTCCGCCCGTTTCTTGGCCCGTGCCACCGCGCCGTTCTAGTGGTCGACATCTGACGGATGGAATCTATGCTCCGGGTCCGTTTCCGACCCAACCAAGCCATAAAAGGGGCTTTTTATAGGTACCGAAAGCGGCCGTTGGCTGACTGAGAGTTATGCAACCGCCCATTCGAAGCGGCCCGCTCCCGTTGCCGATCAGGCACCCCGCTCAAGCGAGTGCACGATATGCTCGCCGAGCTTGGCGGCTGGGACCGGGAGCGTCGTCGCTGTAATGAGTGCAATCTCGGTCGCCGAGAGATCCGGCACGACGGGTCCTTCCAGGACGGAGAAGTCGACGGGCACCATGTCCTTGGGAAGCACCGTAATGCCAAGGCCGGCCCGCACCGCAGCTTGAGCGCCCGCGAGTGAGGTCGAGGTGTAGGCAACCCGCCAGCGGCGCCCGAGCTGGTCGAGGGCCCGCATCGCCCGTTTGCGATAGACGCAAGGACTCGGCGAGACGACGAGAGGCAGTTCCTGCTCTGTGTCCGTGAACAGATGCGCGCGATGCGGGGCGCAGGCCCAGACGAGCGCTTCGCGCCAGACCCGAACGCCCTCGCTCGGGCCGAGAGGCTCCCGCTTGATCAGCACCAGGTCGAACTCGCCCGCACCGAACCGTTCGATGAGGTTGAGCGTCAGATCGGTCGTCACCTCAAGCGATACGTTCGGGTGCGCAGCCGAGAACGCGGCCAGCACGCCAGACAGATGCGCGGTGGCGAAGTCCTCGGGTGTGCCGAGCCGCACGTGGCCGGTCACTCCCGGCTCGACCAACTTGGCGACAAGCTCGTCTGTCAAAGCAAGAATGCGGCGGCCCTGGGTCGCCAACACCTCGCCCTCGCTGGTCAGTCTGAACATGCGCGGCGAGCGCTCGATTAAGCGGCAGCTCAGGGTGTCTTCCAGACGCTTCAACTGCAAGCTGACCGTCGGTTGGCTAAGGCGTAATCGCTCGCCCGCGCGGGTCAGCCCGCCAGCATCCACGACGGCCAGGAAGGTACGAAGGAGGTCGAGGTTCAGGTTCGGCAGCATGGCCCATCATTGTCGTTCGCAATGACAGACAGCAAGAGATAGCATTATCTCACATGTCGGTTCGTGTGCACGGTTGCGCGGAGTGTTGGGATGTGCCGCCACGATGACCGCCTTCGATCTGCTTCAAGCGAATCTGCTCTCGCCGCCTGTGCTGTGCTTCGCGCTTGGCGCACTCGCCGTGGCCGCCCGATCGGACCTGCGCGTGCCCGAGCCGGTCTTCGCAGCCCTGTCGATGTACCTGATGCTCTCGATTGGACTGCGTGGCGGGGTGGAGCTTGGCCACGTGTCGCTGGGTACGGTGGCGGCGCCTATCGCAGGGTCGTTGCTCCTGTGTTGCGCTATTCCGCTGTGGTGCTACGCGGGCTTACGACGCTTCGGTGGCTTGGCGGTGCCGGACGCAGCGGCTCTCGCGGCACATTACGGTTCGGTCTCTGCCGTGACGTTCGCCGCCGTGACGGCCATGCTGGACCGTCAGGCCGTGCCGTATGAGGGCTACGCGGCAGCGCTGCTGGCTGTCATGGAAGTGCCCGCCATCGTGGTTGCGATCAGTCTTGCGCGTTTGGCCGAGACGATGTCCGCCGGTCCGGTCGTCGTGACCGGCGGGGGCACTGCCCTCCTGGGCGCAGACGGCTCAATAGGACGTGGCAGCGGGCGTGAGCTGCTGGCCGAGGTTCTGTCCTCCAAGAGCGTGCTGATCCTGATCGGCGGCCTCGTCATCGGTGCGCTCGCCAGTTCCGCGAGCTTAGCAAAGGTCAAACCGTTTTTCGTCGACCTCTTCCCCGGAGCCCTGTGCGTGTTCCTGCTGGCGCTCGGGCACGCGGCTGCGAGCCGGGCGAGTGAGTTCCGTAAGGCCGGCGCGGTTCTGGTTGGCTTCGCACTGCTGATGCCCCTCCTGCACGCGGCGCTTGGTCTGGCCGTTGCCTACGTGGTCGGCCTGTCCATGGGCGGGGCGATCATCCTGGCAACTTTAGCGGCGAGCGCCTCCTACATCGCGGCCCCTGCCGCGGTGCAGCTCGCGTTGCCGGAGGCAAATCCGAGCCTCTACCTGACTTGTTCGCTCGCCATCACCTTCCCGTTCAACATCACTCTCGGTCTGCCCCTTTATCAGGCGATGGCACACACACTCTACGGCTAAGTGCGCCCTGCGACCGGTGCGTTCTTCCTCGCTCGCATCGGTTTTTCCCAGGTCAGGAAAACGCTGGGTACGGGACGTTTCTCCCGCGCATCGCGGGGGACTGCTTGCGGTCGAAACCGGGCGAAAGACAACGTGCGCTTCGCCAATGATCGGCCCGACAGCGGACAAACAGAAAACCACCCATCGCGGACGTTGTTCGCAGGTACCGTGCGTTGGAATTCCATCAGTAGTTCGCCGGGGACGGGATGATGGTCGGAGGTGGCGGCATCAATGGGCCATCAGGACAGGTATCCGAGCGTTTTCGATCACGTGGCGGGTGACGTCGCCAAGCAGGAACTCGCGCACCCGGCTGTGGGTGTAGGCGCCCATCGCCAGCATGGACGCCTCCAGTCTGTCGGCCTCCGCCAGGATCGCGCGCCCCGCCGGCATGCCCTCCTGCATCGGCAAAGTGACCGCCTCCGCCACGATCCCGTGCCAGCGCAAGTAGCCGCACAGGTCGGCTGCGGGGGTTCCCTCGTACCGCTCGGTCCTCGCGTGGAGAACGGTCACCTGCGTTGCGTCGCGCAGGAGCGTGATCGACTGCCCGACCAGCCGCGTCGCCTCCAGGCTGCCATTCCAGGCAATGACCACATGGTGCAGGGGGTTGTAGGTCACCGGCTCATTGATCATCAGGGTCGGCCGCCCGACGGAGAACAGCGCGGTGTCGAGCGCGCGCGCCGTGAAGGGTTGCGCGGGGTCGGGCCGGTGGACGATGACGAGGTCGTTGACGCGTCCGACGCGCGTCAGAAGGGGCTCGACCTCCCCCGACAGTTCGCTCCAGGTCACGAAGGTGGCATCGAGGCGCTCGTCGGACTGCATGAATCCCACTTCCCGGCTCCTGCACCAGGCCTGGACCGCAGCCTTGCCTGCGGCCGCGGCCTCCCGCACCCCCGCCTCGATTGCCGTCAGGGTCGCGCAGTCGACGGGCACGAGGCTCGCCATGCCGGCGAGGACATGTTCCGGGCCGGGCGCCATGAAGCCGACGTCGATATGGGCATGCAGGCGTCGGCTCGCATGGAACGCGGCATCCATGCATCGCGTGGGGTCGATGCCGGGGCCTGTCGGCACGAGGAGGCAGCGCAGGAACATCACGGGGTTCCTTCACGTCTCAGCGTTCGAGCGACCTGAGGTAGGCTATCAGGTCGTCCGCCTGGTCGGATTGGAGCCGGAACTCAGGCATGGTCGGGTGACCGGTGGTGATGCCCTCCGCCAGCGCCTCCGCGAGGTCCTCGACGGGGTACCGGGTGTGCAACTCACGGAACGGCGGCGCTTCCCGGAGGGGACTCGACCCGAGCCGTCCCACGGCGTGGCAGCGGGCGCAGTTCGTCCGAGCGATAGCCTCCCCCTGTTTGACCTTGAGGTCCCATGCGCTGGCGGGGCCGGCCGGGGAGAGCCAGAGGAGCGCGACCATCATGATCACGCGGGGACCCGTGCGGATGGAGCCGCGCATCAATGGCTCATCAGGCAGCAGACGGGCATGGTCCGGAGAACGTCGCGGGTGGCACCGCCGAAGATCCATTCGCGCAGCCTGGTATGCCCGTAGGCGCCCATCACGATGAGGTCGGCCCCTTCTCGTTGCGCAAACCGGAGGATTTCGTCGGACGCACCGATTTCGAGGCTCGGCAACAGGTGGGTGGTCACGCTGACCCCGTGGTCGGACAGGTAGGAGGCCACGTCCTCGGCGCCCTCCTGGTGCGCGCCCGGTCCCGCCACGACGACATGGACGGCGTCGGCCCTGCTGAGGAACGGCAGGGCGTCCTGGACAGCACGGCGTGCCTCGCGGGTTTCTTTCCAGGCCACGACGACACGCTCGGCCGAGAGGCGCTCGATTCCCGGAGGGGCGACGATGACGGGCCGGCCGATCTCCATCAGGAGCGCGCCGGCCGAAATGCCCATCAGGCCGGGATCGCCGTCCGCAGGACCATGTCGGCCCACCACGACCAGGTCGGCTGCGCGCGCCTGTTCGACGAGGTACGCCGTCGGTTCGGCCAAAGCCGAACGCCACGCCGTCTTGATGCCGCGTTCGGCCGCGCGCTCGAACAACGCCTTCGCCTCGGCGAGTTTCTCGTTCGCGCGACGGTCCTCGATCTCGTAGATGCGCTCGGCTTCGCGGACGTCGTTGACGGCGATGAGAGCGGGCACCTGCCGTGCCGCTACGCCGATGAGCCGCGCATCGAAACGCACGGCGATGCCCGCGGCGAGCTGGACCCGGTCGGCCGCGCCGCTCCCCTGATCGAGCGAGACCATCACGTTCGAGATTTTCATCCCTGCCTCCCGTCGGCCGGATGTCCCGGCCTCATAGAGGCAGCGTGGCTCGCATCCGGCCTCCGGACCTTGATTCATCTCAATGGACGTATCGTAAGGTGCTTCAGCGCCCGCCAGATGCGCGGCACGGACCGGACAATCGGTCACGGACGGCCGGCACGGGGGGATGGGTTACGTGCGGACCCGCCCTCGTCAGGTGCGTCGGGTCAATTGCGACCATCGGCAATCGCCCGAACGTCCCTCCGTCCCCGGCTACCCCGCATGCATGGTCTGTTCGTCGAGACGCGCCTGCAAGCTCACTTGCCGCGGACCGAAGCCCTCGCTCGCAACCTTCCGCGCAAGATCCAACAGCGTGCCGATGTCCATCGGACGGGGTATCGCCGGGTCGCGCTTGCGTTCCGGGCTTGCCGCCTTCCTCGTGTTCGTAAGCTTCAGAGCGATCCACCGAGGCGCCAGGTTTCCGCGCTTGCGCCTCGGAACCCAGAACTCATGCCTTCCCGTAGCCATCCCATGCCCCCGTCCAACCCGATGCGTGGCGGTGTCGGG
>CAZZZJ010000015.1:0-10667 GCA_964658355.1 Beijerinckiaceae bacterium | reverse complement strand
AACCGAAGGTCCCGAACCGCCACGCCAGTCTTTCGCGATGCGGAAGGCGCGCCTTGATCCAGCGCAATCCTCGCGCTGCATCGTGTCACGGCGCTACCAGGCAAGGGTCAGGCGATCCTCCACGGCCCGGACCCCCGGGACCGACCACGCGGCACGCTCGGCGACTTCCCGCTCGCCCCACAGGTCGACCGTCCCGTCGAGGATCACCGTGTCACCCTCCACGCGGACCGTGATGGCATCGGCATCCTTGGCGGTTCGCCTCAAGGACGCGAGAACCTTCGCCTTCACGTCCGCCGAGCTCGCTGGCGGCTTGACGGCGAGGAGGTTCAGCACGCCCCGGACACCCGAGAGCTTGGTCAGCGCGGATTGGGCGGCAGCCCTCTGGTAATACCAGGGCACGCAACCATCGAGCGTGACGTAGCCATGCTCGACCTTGACCATGATCGCCTCGTCGGGGACGGGGACGTTCCAGGCCAGGACCTTGACGATGCGTGCGGCGAGTTCCTCGTCACCGGTCCTCTCGTCGGCGGGATAGCGGACCACGATCTCCTCGACCACGGCCCGGACGCCACGGACCCGCTGCGCGATCCCCTCCGCGGCGATCTTTTCGGCATAGGTGGCGACGTGACCGGACAGCGTCACGATCCGATCCCGGACGGTCACCCCGATATGGGCGGCATCCACGCGCGGATCGAAGTCCAGCGCCTCCAGCACATGCTGGCGCAAGGTCCTGTCATCCATCGTCCGTCTCCGGTTCGGTCTCGGGCGGGGCTTCAAAGCACGAGCCACAGCAGCGTGGGGGTCACCAAGGAGGCAACGACCGCAAGCCCAAGGGCCTGGAGGCTGCCGATGCTTCGGTAGCGGTATCCGTCCGAGACGACCGAGGAATCATCGACGTCGTCCGCCCGGACTGTCGCCGGCAACCGGGCGTGCCGGACCGACCGGATGTATGTGGAAGTCACGACCAGGGTCATTGCCCGCTCCCGTCCTCAATTGCGGGAGCCATGATGATGATCGAACCGGCGCCCGCCTTGAGATGGATCAAGGCCATTCCGCACCGGGGCTTCGGTCGGAGGCTAGGGCATCGGGACGGCCGCGCCCCGAAACGCTCCTGACCGATGGTTCTCGGCCGCCGCATTGCCCCCTAGCCGGCGGCTACGTCCGCATGTGGGTGACGATGCCCGCCCGTGGCACGAGTGCGAAGGTGCTGCCGGGTGCGGGCGACGTTCGGATACGCCGGAAGGCCGCCTTGCCCGGAGTTACCCGGCAGTCGGGCGTCCTCGCGGCCTTGGTGGCGGCGGCATCACGTTCGCATGGTTCGGATCGAAGCGGAGCAGGGCTGCGCCGGCGGCGACCCGTCCGGCCAGGGCACGCAACTCGTCCGGTACCTTCGGATCCCGCGAGATACGATCCGCCTCACGGTGCAGGCGCATATTGCAGGAAACGGAGGGCAGTGCCGAGGCAGGCGGGCAGGCGTCGTGCCGGGCGCACGCCGCATGGAGCGTGCCGACGGGAGCACGCAGGGCGTTGTTGCCGATCCCGCACTCGTTGCCGTGAAGGAGCAGCGCAGGTGTGCGGGGTTGCGCCTGCGCCGGACACGTGGCGCCCACACGAAGCACGAGCACGAGGAGAGCGGTCGGCGGCATCATGGCGGGTCACCCCTTGCGCGTGCAGCAGGGGCGCAGACTGCGTCGGGCGGGATCGACCGGCGTTGATCCAGCTCGAGGCAGGAAGTCCGGTGCGACGCATCATGGCACGGAGATCACAGCGCTCCGGGACACCGACATGGATGAGCCGCGAGCAGGAGACGTGCATGTCTCCATCGGACGCAACCGGCGCCCGCCCGGCGAACCCTTCGTACCGGGCCCCCTTGGTCCAGACCGGTTACGGGATATCGACGCCGACTGGCGCGCCGCGAACGATCTGTCGGTCGGACGGATCTAACTCATGGACCACCCGCTCTTGCGGGAGCCCCTCGACGTCGCGCACCTCACGCATGGGATTGCGGAAGGCGGCGTTTCAGGCTGCTCGCTTTTCGACGACCGTTGTCTCGACGATGTCCGCAGGCTCGTAGAGCCAGCGCGCCATCGCTCCCGCCACCATGGCTCCCCCGATGGGGGCAAGCCAGAACAGCCATAGCTGATCGATGTACGCGCCCCCGGCGATCAGGGCCGGCCCCGTGCTGCGAGCCGGATTCACCGAGGTGTTGGTGACGGGGATGGAAATCAGGTGGATCAGTACGAGCGCGAACCCGATGGGGATGCCGGCAAAGCCCGTCGCGGCTCCCTTCGACGTCGTGCCGACGATGATGAGGATGAAGAAGAACGTCATCAGGAACTCGATGATCAGGCAGCTCAAGACGCTGTATTTGCCGGGGCTGAGATCTCCGTACCCGTTCGACGCGAACCCGTTCGGGATCCATCCGGCCTTGCCCGATGCGATGGCGTAAAGAACGACCGCCGCGATGATGGCGCCGGTGACCTGGGCGATGATGTAGGGCAGGACGTGCCGGGTCGCGCAACGGCGGGCGGACCACAGCCCCAGCGTTACGGCTGGATTGAAGTGGCCGCCCGAGATGTGGCCCACCGCATAGGCCATCGTCAGCACCGTGAGGCCGAAGGCGAAGGCGACACCGAGGAAACCGATGCCCAGCTCCGGAAAGGCGGCTGACAGAACGGCGGCGCCGCAGCCTCCGAAGGTCAACCAGAAAGTGCCGAAGAACTCGGCTGTCGCACGGCGCATTGTGTCATGATCCACGACGAAATCTCCTGACTTGGGCGTCGAAAAGACCGATGGATTGCGAACTCAGTATGTCATAACCCAGACACGCGCAATAACTAATAATGCCATGTCGCCAGGCAGCATTCCGGTCGCTCGAATAGACATGAGTTCCGGTCGGAACATGCACCATTGGGCAAGCCACGGGCTCCCACCCACGGGAAGCTCAGATTTTGGTCCGGGCAAGCTCGGGCATGATCTCTATGACGTTCGAGACCCCGGCCACGCCGGAAAGCTTGCGGACCGCCGCCTCGGCGCCCATCACCTGATACTGCCAGTGCACCGCGCCGGTCAGCGTGATCCAGCCCTGGCTGACCTTCACCTGGATGGCCCTGTCGGACGATGGACGGACCAGTCGATGATCGCGAGGGCCCGCGCTGCGATCTGGTCGTCCTCGATCCGCCTCGCGTCGGAGGGCCGAACCTGGATCTTCTGGGCGATGGCGCGCACGCCCTTCACCCGCTTCACGGCGCGTTCCGCCTCGGCCTTTTCGGCATAGCTGCCGACATGGCCGGTCAGGGTCACGACACCGTTCGAGACGGCGATACCGATGTCGGCGGCATCCAGGCTCGGGTCAAAGTCCCGTTCGTCCAGCACGTCGCGGCGAAGGTCCTCGTCGGTCATGGCGTCTCTCCCGCTTGCTGTCATCATGGGGCCCAACGTGACCGAGGTGCCTCAAGCGGAGGAGCCTAGATCCGGCGCCCGTCCGACCCGCTGCTCCGCACGCACGAGGGCGACGCACCGATCCATCTCCCTGCGCAGGGCAGGAAGGGACTCCTCGATACCGCAGGCGCGAAGGTTTTCCTGAAGGCGGGCGAGCAAGGCTTCGTCGTCCGTCACCACGCCACTCTCCGTGAAGGAGGAGACATAGCCGGACGCCGCTTCCCCGGTGAGCGGCATCCGCTCGCAAGCCCACGTTGCCAGCAGGCGGTTCCGGCGTGCACGCGCGTGGAAACGCAATTCCTCCTCGCGCGCGAAACGGCTTTCGAACGCCCGTTCACGGTCGTCGAAGATCGTGGTCATGGGAAGTCATGCCCTTGAGAATCTTGCGGGATTCGTCCGCAACGGATTTCCCATTCTCGGGCGGCCCGAAGGAGCGGACCTTGACGCAGATCAAAGTCCTGCCGGCAGACTCCCGGTCCGTCATGCCCGGACGATGGAGAGGTCCGCCGTGTGAGAGACCGCGGCAATGAGCAAGGCATCGCGGGAAGGCTCGATGCGGGCACCGGAGGTCATCTTGGACGCCGACCCACAGGGATGATGCCGTTCGACGGTTGAGGTCGAGTTCGGCTTGGCACATCGTGAGCCGTCGCTCGGCCGTGGAGAAGTCGAGGTACGGGAAGCGGACCGCCCTCTTCAGCTTGAAGGCGCGACCGCTTCCGAGGAACACCTCCGAGATGTGCGTGCGGATGATCGCAACGGACGGATCGCTTCCCGCGAGCGCGCGTTTCAGGACGTGTGCGACTACTGCTTGTCCCTCGCTCGACATCACGGGAACTCCACAGCGCCAGTTTTCGACTTCGCGGGTCAGTCCTCGACGATTCGGCGGATACGGGACCGATGTAGGCTGACCTGGCGGCTGCCGGTGCGGAGCAGTGCACCGTCCTCTTCGAGTTGCGTGAGGGTGCGCGACACCGTCTCGATGGTCAGCCCGAGATAGTCCGCGATGTCCCTGCGGGTCATGGGCAGGGCGAAGGTGCCGGTTTCGCCGAGCCGCCCGTCTACGTCCATGAGGAAAGCCGCGACCCGTTCCACGGCCGAGCGTCGGCCGAGCAGCAGCATGTGATCCTGGGCGTAGCGTAGGCCGCTCGTGGCCATGTTCCAGAGGTGGCAGGCGACGTCGGCGTTCCGGGTCGCGGCGCGCTGTATCCCCAGTCGCCAAAAGATCAGGACCCTGGTGTCCGAGAGGGCTTCGGTCGAGTGTCGATGGGTCTCGCCCTGTTCGAAGCCGAACAGGTCGCCCGGCAGGTGGAAGCCGGTGATCTGGCGGCGGCCGTCGCTGAGCACCTTGTGGGTCCGGACGGCGCCCTCGACCACCTTGTAGACGAACTCGGCGTCCTCACCCTCGCCATAGACCTCTTCCTCGCGTCCGTAGGAGAAGGGCGTTCCAAGGAGTTCGGGACATCCCGGGAAGAGGCTGACCCCGTGGTTGATCGCGGCGGGAATGCGATGGCCCGGGACGGAATGCTTCGGTATCGGCAACGCGATTTCAGGCGTCATCGGTTCGTTCCTCGTCCACATCGGATGAGACGAGATTGGTCGGACGGGATGTCCTGTGAAATTCAGGGTCCTCTCTTAAGGGGTTCTTCGTAAGGGCGATTACGTAGGCTTCCCCACGAAGCCTAAAGACCATCGACGGCCACGTACATCCATCCGCCGGCATGGTCGGGCGCCATGACGAGGGCGAAGCGGATCGCGAGCATCGTTCCGACCGCGGTTGCGAGAGCGTAGGCCACCAGGACCAGCACGAAAGTGGTGGCGTCGGCATGTCGGCGCAGCACGTGGACGGTGGCGCAGCCCGATGTGAGCGTCGCCGCGAGCAAAAGCGCGAGAGGGTCCGGAGACATGGGGCTACTCGCCAGGGCATAAGGTTCGGAAGGCACACGGTCACCCCAGGCCTCGCGCCCGCGAGACCGGGCGCCTCCCGAGGAAATCGGCGGGTGCGATCAGACGGAGTAGGCTTCCGGCGACCGGTAGAGCCGCCACAGCTCGACCCCCGCCAGGGTGACGACGGAGAGACCGATCACCACGTGCGCACCCATGGCGTATCCGGCATCCACGAACCCGAGCGCCCAGGGCGCCCCGGCCACCCAGAGACCCACGGCGAAGTTGAAATACTCCTCCCAGCGTAGGACTTGCCGAGGGCGAACATGGCGACGGCGGCGATGGCAATGCCACTGATGAGGGCGTTGCGGGCGGCCGCGGTCTCGCCGCCCCATTCAAGGTACCAGGGTGCCAGGAACAGGACGATGCCGAGAAAGACGTTGAGGCCGTTCAGGACCGCGTCCTCGGCTCGATTCTCGATGGTGCGCATCGACGTCTCCTCGATAAGGGAGGGCTCCGTCAGCGGCGCCAATCGGAACCCCGGCGACGGATAGGCCGCCACCTCAGCTCGAAGGAGAATGCCCTGCGCCGATTGCGTCGCCTTGATGCAAGTCAACGATGTCCTGATCTGATGCCTTCGCCGCATCTCCGGAGGCGAATCACAAATTCGATGATCGGGATCAAGGCAGAAACGGTGTCGAATCCCATTTGATCTGGATCAAGAGTCCGGTGTCGGATCTCTGCATGCTGGTTCTCGTCGCAGGACAAGGAAATGAACATGCAGTCCGTACACGACTCGAACGCGCGCAGCCGACTTGCCGCAGATCCGGCCGCGGCCTTCGGGGCGGGCCTGACCGCCTGGCACGGCATCGCGGTCGACCTGCCGCTGCGCCTGGCCGCGGAAACGATCCGCTTCGCGAGCCGACGGCTCCAGGCGCAGGCGGAGCACCTCACGGCACTCGCGCGCTGCGGCTCCTTGAAGGACGCCGTCGCGTTGCAGACGACCTTCATGACGACGTCGGTATCCGACTACGGCAAGGAAGCGACGACGCTTTCGCATGATGTGACCGAAGCGGCCTTCGCCAAGGCGGCTTGATGCGGTTTGGCCGGAGCCCTCGGCGGCTCCGGCGAGGCCTTCCCGACCGCGCCTGCCGGACGCGTCAGATGCTGGACAGCCCGCTCACGCCGGTCTCCTATCGCGTGTTCCAACGCCGAGATTGTCCGGGGCTGTGCATCGCCGTCCGAGAGGGCATGCCAATTCCGTACTTCGTCCGCTCGGCCATCTGGGATTTGTGCGCGAACGTCCGCGAGGGCGGAAGCCTTCCGCTCGGCTTCCAACCCGCCCCGGCAAGGGAAGCCAGCGCGGTCTTCGGCTACAACCTCTTCCACGACTTCTGTGAGACCCTGACATCGAGGCACTCCAGGCGCTGGATCGAGGGGCATCGGACGCACGGGGATTTCCGACGCGTATCCTCACCTGCCGCATATCCCGATCTGGCCCCGGTCTGATTGCGCCCTGTCCGGGACCGGGCCTGCCGTTTCGCAGGCTGGCGTTGCGGCTGAAGCGAACGCCACGCCCCGAAGCAGATCCTCGAAAGCCGGCGCGCCAGCGACGTCCCGTGACGGGCCGTCCGTCATAATCGGACGGAACGCTCCCCGTCATCGGGGATGGCCGTCAGCATGCCCAGCAGCGTTTCGTACACGAACGGTTTCTCGATAAGCGGAACCCCGACGGCCCGAGCCCTGCTCCGAATGCTTGGGTCGGGGTGTCCCGTGACGAGGATCACGGATACGGACGCATCGAGAAGGCGAAGCCTGTCGACGATCTCAAGGCCATCCAGGCCGGGCATGATCTGGTCAAGAAGCACGCAATAGGGCCGCGGACCGGGAAACGCCGCCAGCAGATCCTGGCCACCCGTGAATGCCTCGACCTGATGGCCCCCGCTCTCAAGGAGGAAGCGCGTCGAGTGCAGGATCGCCGGGTCGTCATCGACGACGTAGATGGGGGAAGTTCGACCTTGGGGCATCAGGCTTGCGATTTGGCGCGTGTCTCGAGCGGTCTCGAAACCGCACTGTCGGGGGTGGAGCCGGGCCCCGCGTTGAGCTGCCTCAAACCCGTGTCATGCCAGACCGGCCAACACCGACCACCGCACCAGTTCCTGCAGGTTTCCCGCTTGGGTCTTCGCCATGAGCTTGGCCCGGTAGATCTCGACGGTGCGTGGGCTGATGTCGAGCGTCCGGCCGATCTCCTTGCAGGTGCCGCCGGCGACCAGGTGGTCCAGCACCTGACGCTCGCGCTCGCTCAAGGTCCCGACGCGAGTGATGAACTCCCTCAGTGTCGCGTCGACCGACCCGGATGGCCCCCCAACCCGAAGGGCTGCACGGAGTGCGAGGAGGACCGTCTTGTCGTCGAACGGCTTCTCGATGAAGTCGCAAGCGCCGAGCTTCATCGCCTCGACGGCGAGCGGCACGTCGCCGTGGCCCGTCATCATGATCACAGGCAAGGTATGCCCCGCCGCGCGCAGGCGACGCAGGAGTTCGAGTCCGTCGATGCCGGGCATGCGAACGTCCGAGAGGATACAGCCCGATGACGGCTTCGTCAGCCGTTCGAGAAGATCCGCCCCCGTCTCATACTGCTGTACCTCGTAGCCCTCGGTGCCGAGCAGGAAGGCCAACGAATCCCGCATCGCGGGGTCGTCATCAATGACGTGCACGAGGTCAGGCGCCATGGAGGGGATCTCCTTCGTGGGCGGCCTGAAGTGTCAGCCGGAAGGTCGCGCCGCCGGCATCATTGCGTTCGACCGTCAAGCGACCTCCGTGCGCCTCGACGATGGTGCGGCAGATCGAGAGACCGACTCCCATCCCGTCCGCTTTCGTCGTGACGAAGGGCTGGAACAATCGGTCTGCCACCTCGTCCGAAATGCCGGGGCCGGTATCCGACACGGCGATCTCCACGACGTTCGAGTCCGCAGGGCGTGCCTCGACCCGCAACTCGCGATGAGCGCAGTTCCGCATGGCCTCACGGGCGTTGCGCATGAGGTTGATCAGGACCTGCTGGACCTGCACCCGGTCGACCAGGACGGAATTGGTCAGGGGAGCGACGGCGATGCGGATCGTGATCCCCTGCTCGCGGGCGCCGACCATCGCGAGGGCGCTGGCTTCCTCGATCAACCGAGTGACGGGCTCGACCCGCTTCTCGGTCTCGCCGCGGGCGATGAACTCACGCATGCGACGGATGATCTGCCCGGCCCGCAGGGCCTGCTCCGCTGTCTTGTCGAGCACCTCGATGGCTTTGGCGATGGCCTCGGGGTCAGGGCGGGCGAGCATTCGACGACATCCGTTGGTGTAGTTGGCGATGGCGCCGAGCGGCTGGTTCAGCTCGTGGGCGAGCGCGGACGCCATCTCGCCCATCGCGCTGAGGCGCGAGACGTGGACCAATTCCGACTGGAGTTCCTGCACACGCGCCAGGGTTCGTTGGTGCTCGGTCAGGTCGTTGATGAAGCCGGTGAAGTAGACATCCTCACCGGAGCGCATCTCGCCGATGGCGAGTTCCATCGGAAAGGTGGAGCCGTCCTTCCGTTGGCCCGTCACGACGCGGTTGGTTCCGATGATGCGATGCTCGCCCGTCCGCCGGTAATGATCCAGGTAGCCGTCGTGCTCGGCCCGCATCGGTTCCGGCATCAGCATCCGGACGTTTCGGCCGACCGCGTCGACGACCGCATACCCGAACAGGCGCTCGGCCGCCGCGCTGAACGAGCGGATCAGGCCTGCGTGGTCAATGACGACCATGGCCTCGGGGACGGTGTCGAGGATCGAGCGCAGGTGCGCCTCGCGCGCGCGCAGGTCGTGCTCGGCCCGCTTCTGGTCGTCGATGTCGAGGACCACCCCACGATGGCGGGCCGGCATTCCGTTCGCGTCGAGGCCGACCCGGCCACGGGAGCGCAGCCAAATGACATCCCCGTCGGGCCGGACCACGCGGTAATCGACCTCGTAGCTTCCCCCCTCGCGCAGGGCGTGCTGGATGGCGTCGGCCCGGGCCTCGCGATCTTCAGGAAGTACCAGTGCCTGCGAGGCGGCGAACGTTGCCAACCGATCGGGGGCAACGCCGAAGAGCCGGGCGCAGGTCGGCGAGACGGTCGCCCGCCCGGTCGGGATATCCAGCGACCAGATGCAGATGCCGACCTCGTCGAGGGTCTGCCGGAGCTCTTCGATCGTCGCCGCACTCTCGGCGCCGTCGTTCGGAGGGACAGCGGGGCTTGTCATCGTTCACCCCCGGAAAGATTTTCACATCGTCACGGCGGTCATCGGTGCCGCGCATGGATCGTCCGGACGTCGCCAATGAATTCACGCACGATCGACCAGCGGCGTACATCCGCGCGTCTGTCATCATCTCACTGGACCATGCCCTGTCAGTTACTCGCTTTGGCCCGCTCGGGATAGCGACCGGATGCAGAAGCCATTCGCAGACGTGCGTCGTTCATCGGACGCCGACGGTGGATTGGGGTGGATCAAGGCTTGTCTGCGGAACCGGGGCACCATGAGACCGTGAAATCCGGAGACGGCCCATGCGCATACCGCGCGACGCGCCGATCCCGCCAGGCGACCGGTACGAGCCGGGAGCGACGCGGCGCGGACGGTCGAGCTTCGGTGCGTGTTCGAAGCGAACGTCCATGTCGACCGTGTGCGCACGCTCTGGCGGCAGCTCCGCCGGGAAGGGATCGCAGTGGCTCGAGGCACCGTCCGCGCGGCTGATGCGGGCGATGGGACCGAAGGGCGTCGTGCGGGGCAAGTCGGTCCGAACGACGATCCCTGATCAAGCCGCGGTGTGCCCGCTCGGTCGGGTCGACCGGCAGTTCGAGGCACTGCGCCCGACCGCACCTTGGGTCTCCGACTTCACCGACGTCGCGACTTGGTCGGACTTCGACGACGAACGCCTTCGGACGCGACGCTTTGGAGCAGGACGCTTCGGACCAGGCCTTGCCCGAGCGTCGTCCCGTCCAGGGCGGCGGGCCCGTGCACCACGGCGACAGGGGTTCGCAATCCCTTGCCCTGCGCTGCACCGAGCGGCTCGCCCAGGCCGGTGTCGAGCCATCCGTCGGCAGCCGTCGGCGACAGCTGCGACACCGCGCTGGCGGAGACGATCAACGGCCTGTTCAAAGCCGGGGTGATCCATCGCCGTGGGCCATGGCGGTCGTTCGAGGCCGTCGAGTTCGCCACCCTCGAACGGGTCGATTGGTCCAACACCCGCCGTCTGCTCGAACCGATCGGGAACATCCCTCCCGCCGAGGCCGAAGCGCGCTGTCATGCCCGGACCGAGGCGCAAACCTTGGCAGCCTGACGCAAAC
>CAZZZJ010000014.1:12468-19904 GCA_964658355.1 Beijerinckiaceae bacterium | reverse complement strand
GCCTTGGTCTTCGTCACCGTCGCGCTGGTCGTGGCGGGGCTCGCCATCGGCTTCATCCTGCATCGCTTCGTCCGCGGCCAGATCGACGGGCGGCTCGATGCGCAGATCGTGGCGATCCGCTCCGGCCTGGAGCAGGGGGGCGGCGGCCCGCGCCTCGCCCGCGACTTCGACGGGCCGCCCTTCGATCGGGAGGGCTCGGGTTGGGCGTGGCAGGTGCGCCAGGGCGGGACGGTGCTGCGCTCCGCCTCGCTCGGACGCGACGACCTGCCCGTGCCGGCAGGCCCGCGCTTCGACGCCGCCGCCGAGCGGCCGCAACCGGCCGACGGTGTCGACGCGCATGGGAGAGGCCTGATCCTGCGCGTCCTGGGGTTGCCGGGACAGGATGGCGGCGCGCCGACCGTGATCGCCGCCTCGGCACCCGCGGCGGCGCTTCGCGGGCCGCTGCGCGAGGCCCTGATCACCCTGGCGCTGGCGCTCGCGGTGCTCGGCCTCTGCCTGATCGGCGGGGTGCTGGCGCAGGTGCGTCTCGGCCTCGCGCCGCTCCAGCGCCTCCGCGCGGACCTGTCCGAGGTCCGTCTCGGACGGCGCGAGCGGGTGCCCGCGGAGCAGCCGGCGGAGATCCGGCCGGTGGTCGCCGAGCTTAACGCTCTGCTCGATCAGAACGCGGCCAACCTGGAGCGCGCCCGCACCCATGTCGCGAACCTCGCCCACGGCTTGAAGACCCCGCTCGCCACCCTGACCATGGCGCTCGCCGACCCGGCGCGTGATGCCGACGGAGCCCTGCGCGATCTCGTCGGCTCGATGGACCGGCAGATCCGTCACCATCTTCGCCGGGCGCGTGCCGCGGCGCTCGAAGGGTCGGCCCGCGGGCGGGTCGGGCTCGCGGCCCATGTCGACGATCTCGCCGCGACGCTCGGGCGCCTGCATGCCGGCAAGGGTGCGGCGATCCGGACGGAGGTCGCCGAGGGGCTGACGCTGTCGTGCGAGGGCCAGGATCTCGACGAGATGCTCGGAAACCTGATGGACAATGCCTGCCAATGGTGCCGGGGACAGGTCCGGGTCTCGGCGGCCGTCGCGGACGGCGCCGTCGCGATCCGCGTCGAGGATGACGGGCCGGGCCTCGATCCGGCGGCGGCGAGGTCCGTCCTGCGTCGCGGGCAGCGCCTCGACGAGAGCGTGCCGGGCAATGGATTCGGCCTGCCGATCACCCTGGAGCTGGCCGAACTCTACGGCGGCGGGCTGACGCTCGACCGATCGAGTCTCGGGGGCCTTCGCGCGACCCTCGTCCTGCTGGGGTGAGACGCAAACTGACGACGCCCTCGACGGCGCGAAACCGGAGGGCTCATTCGGATGATGATGGGGGGACGTGGCGCGGGCGACGGGACTCGAACCCGCGACCTCCGGCGTGACAGGCCGGCACTCTAACCAACTGAGCTACGCCCGCACGGCGCATCCGCTCGAAAGCCCGGTGGGCCTCGGCGACGAGCCGGGGTTTATGTGGGGGGGCAGGGAGTGTCAAGCACGACCTCGGCTTGACGGGAGCGATTCTCCGCTCCCCGATCCTGATCCCGCCGGGCCGGATCGCGCCGCGACGGGGCTGCGCCGATCTGCCGTGTTGGCGAAGGGCTGACATCGCGCCACCTGTCTGTCGCGGGCCGCGATTGTGCGACGCGCAAACGGCTTGTTTCACCGGGTCGGCTCGACTAAGCGTCGGCCCGCGCGCACTCTGGCATTGGAGCAATTCCATATCGCCGTTCGGTCGAGTTCAGGGCGGCGCGGTCCAGCGCGTGAGAGGTGTCGCATGACCGGTCTCCTAGCGGATTACCTGCCGCTCATCGTGTTCCTCGGCGTGTCGCTGTTCATCGCCGCAGCCTTGCTGGTGGCCCCGTTCCTGGTCGCCTATTCGAGCCCGGACCCGGAGAAGCTCTCGGCCTACGAGTGCGGCTTCAACGCCTTCGACGACGCCCGCATGAAGTTCGACGTGCGGTTCTACCTCGTCGCCATCCTGTTCATCATCTTCGACCTCGAAGTCGCCTTCCTGTTCCCCTGGGCCATCACGTTCGGGGATCTCGGCTGGTTCGGCATGTGGTCGATGATGGCCTTCCTCGGGGTCCTCACCGTCGGCTTCGTCTACGAGTGGCGCAAGGGCGCCCTCGAATGGGACTAGCCCGCGTCGTCGCCCCGCCCGTTCGCTCCTGAGGCATCCATGGCCTTCACCCCCGAACTGTCTCGTGCCCCGGCGATCGCGCCGCAGGCCAAGGGGCTCGTCGACCCCAACACCGGACGCCCGATCGGCGCCGACGACCCGACCTTCCTGACGATCAGCGCGGAACTCGCCGACCGCGGGTTCCTGATCACCTCCACCGACGACCTGATCAACTGGGCCCGCACCGGCTCGCTGATGTGGATGACCTTCGGGCTCGCCTGCTGCGCCGTCGAGATGATGCAGATGTCGATGCCGCGCTACGATTGCGAGCGCTTCGGCTTCGCCCCGCGCGGGAGCCCGCGCCAGTCGGACGTGATGATCGTCGCCGGCACGTTGACCAACAAGATGGCGCCGGCGCTCCGCAAGGTCTACGACCAGATGCCGGAGCCGCGCTACGTGATCTCGATGGGCTCGTGCGCCAACGGCGGCGGGTATTACCACTATTCCTACTCGGTGGTGCGCGGCTGCGACCGGGTCGTGCCGGTCGACATCTACGTGCCCGGCTGCCCGCCCACGGCGGAGGCGCTGCTCTACGGCGTGCTGCTGCTGCAGAAGAAGATCCGCCGCACCGGCACGATCGAGCGCTGAGGAGAGGCGGATGACCAACGGCATCTCGATCCTCGCCCACACGCAGCCCGTTTCCGGCGACGCGGCTCTGCAGGCGTTATCGGATCATATCGCCGGGGCGCTCGGCCCGGCGGTGGTCGAGCGAACCATCGCCCTCGGCGAGCTGACCCTGGTCGTGCAAGGCTCGGACATCGTCTACGCGATGACGTTCCTGCGCGACGACCCGACCTGCGCCTTCCGGAACTTCATCGACCTCTGCGGTGCCGACTATCCGAGCCGAGCGCATCGATTCGACGTGGTCTATCACCTGCTCAGCCTGCGCCACAATGGCCGCATCCGGGTGAAGGTGCGCACCGACGAGGTCACCCCGGTCCCTTCCATCATCGAGGTGTTCCCGGCCGCCAACTGGTACGAGCGCGAGACCTACGACCTCTACGGCGTCCTGTTCTCGGGCCATCCGGATTTGCGCCGGTTGCTCACCGATTACGGCTTCGAGGGTCACCCCCTGCGCAAGGATTTCCCGCTCACCGGCTTCGTCGAGGTCCGCTACGATCAGGACGAGGCACGGGTGGTCTACGAGCCGGTGAAGCTGACGCAGGAATTCCGGAACTTCGACTTCCTGTCGCCGTGGGAGGGCACCGAGTACGTGCTTCCGGGCGACGAGAAGGCTAAGCCATAGAGCGAATGGCGAATGGCGAAAGGCGAATGGAAGGCGGCAGGCCGATTAACTCGTATCGAGACCTCGATGTCTGGCAGAATGCCATGACGGTCGCGGAAGCCTGCTACGAGCTGACTAGGCCGTTCCCACGAGAGGAAGCCTTCGGTATGACCTCGCAGATCAGACGATCTGCTGTTTCCGTTGCCGCCAATATCGCGGAGGGGCACGGCCGTGAGAGCACGGTCTCCTTCATTCAATTTCTGCGCATCGCCCAAGGCTCACTCAAGGAGCTTGAGACGCATCTGATCCTCGCTGGTCGGGTCGGTCTTGCGTCCAAGGATGCCGCCGCGGCGCTCGTCGAGCGGTGCGAAGCCGTAGGGCGCCAGGTTCGTGGACTGATCCGTTCCTTGCAGCGCAAGGTCACAACTGAGAAGGACGCATGCTGATGCCGGCAGTCCATTCGCCATTCGCCACTCGCCACTCGCCCTCCGGCAACGCCGGAGCCTGCGCATGACCGAGCATAATATCCGCAACTTCGCGATCAATTTCGGGCCGCAGCACCCGGCGGCGCACGGCGTGCTCCGCCTCGTTCTGGAACTCGACGGCGAGGTGGTCGAGCGCGTCGACCCGCATATCGGCCTGCTCCATCGCGGCACCGAGAAGCTGATCGAGTACAAGACCTACCTCCAGGTCACCCCGTATTTCGACCGGCTCGACTACGTCTCGCCGATGAACCAGGAGCACGCCTTCTGCCTCGCGATCGAGAAGCTCGCGGGCATCGAGGTGCCGCGGCGGGCGCAGCTGATCCGCACCCTGTTCTGCGAGATCGGCCGTCTGCTCTCCCACCTCCTCAACGTCACGACGCAGGCGATGGATGTCGGCGCCCTCACGCCCCCGCTCTGGGGCTTCGAGGAGCGCGAGAAGCTGATGATCTTCTACGAGCGGGCCTCCGGTGCCCGGCTCCATGCCAATTACTTCCGTCCCGGCGGCGTGCACCAGGACCTGCCGCCCGCGCTGATTGATGACATCGACGCGTTCTGCGACCCGTTCCTGCAGGTGGTGCAGGACCTCGACGACCTCGTCATGTCCAACCGCATCTTCAAGCAGCGCAACGTCGACATCGGCATCGTCTCGGTGGACGAGGCGATGGCCTGGGGCTTCTCCGGCCCGATGGTGCGGGGCTCCGGCATCCCGTGGGACCTGCGCAAGTCGCAGCCCTACGAGGCCTACGAGGAGATGGACTTCGACATCCCCGTGGGAAAGAACGGCGACACCTACGATCGCCAGGTGATCCGCATGGAGGAGATGCGGGAATCCGTGAAGATCATGCGGCAGTGCTGCGCCAAGCTGCGCGAGCCCGCAGGCCAGGGGCCGATCGCCTCGGTCGACGGCAAGTTCGCGCCGCCGCCGCGCCGCGAGATGAAGCGCTCGATGGAAGCGCTGATCCACCACTTCAAGCTCTACACCGAGGGCTTCCACGTGCCGGCGGGCGAGGTCTACGCTGCCGTCGAGGCGCCCAAGGGCGAGTTCGGCGTCTATCTCGTCTCGGACGGCACCAACAAACCGTATCGCTGCAAGATCCGCGCTCCGGGCTTCGCCCACCTTCAGGCGATGGACTGGATGTGCCGCGGCCACCTCCTGGCCGACGTGTCCTGCGTGCTCGGCACGCTCGACATCGTCTTCGGCGAGGTGGACCGATGAGCTGGAAGGGCCCGAACTGAGATGTCGAACCGCAGGCTCGCCCCCGCCGCCGAGCAGCCCGAAAGCTTCGCGTTCACGCACGAGAACGCAGAATGGGCCAAGGGCCAGATCGAGAAGTATCCGGAGGGCCGCCAGGCCTCGGCCGTGATCCCGCTGCTGTGGAAGGCGCAGGAGCAGAACGGCGGCTGGCTGCCGCGCCGCGCGATCGAGGCGGTCGCCGACGAACTCGGCATGCCGCATATCCGCGTGCTCGAGGTCGCGACCTTCTACACGATGTTCGCGCTGGAGCCGGTCGGCCGGTTCTGGATCCAGCTCTGCGGCACGGTGCCGTGCGATTCCTGCGGCGCACGCGAGCTGAAGGACATGCTGCAGGCCCGTCTCGGCCCGGCCGGCCACGTCTCGCCCGACGGCAACTTCTCCTGGCTCGAGGTCGAGTGCCTTGGCGCCTGCTGCAACGCGCCGATGGTCCAGATCAACCAGGACTATTACGAGGACCTGACGCCCGAGAGCCTCGGCCAGCTGATGGACGATCTCGCCGCCGGCCGTCCCGTGAAGGTCGGCTCGCAGACCGGCCGCGTCTCTTCGGAGCCGCAGGGCGGCGCCGCGACGCTGACCGACCCGACGCTGTTTGACGGCTCCCGCGTCGGCGCGTGGCGCCAGCGCTTCGAGGACAAGAGCAAGGCCGAAGGCGACGAGGCCCGGGCGAAGGACGAGGCCGCGTCGACCGAGGCCCGGGTCGCGACCGAGCCGAAGATCGCCAAGCCCGATGCCGGCCGCCCCGTCGAGCGGCCCGTTGCCGACGCCCCGGCGCAGCGTGCCGCGGGCGGCGATGCGCCGATCAAGGCCGGCGACCACGCCGACGCCGCCGAGCGAGGCCGCTCCATCGCCAAGCACGGCAGCGCCCGCCCGGGCGACGCGGACGTCCTGGATTCGCCGGCCAAGCGCGTCGCCGAGGGCGAGCCCGCCGCCGCGGAAGCCGGAGCGCAGTCGGACCTGCCGCGGGACGCCGTGCCGCCGCAGCCGGAGGCATCGGGAGCGAGCGGCAACGCGCCGACCACCGAGCCGTCCGAGTCACCTGCGAAGCCCCCGAAGACAGACCCGGCCACCTGAGAGACGGAAAGCCAAAGCCATGCTGGCCGATCAGGATCGCATCTTCACCAACCTCTACGGGTTGCACTCGCCCGGCCTCGAAGCTGCGCAGAAGCGCGGCGCGTGGGACGGCACCAAGTTCCTGCTGGAGATGGGCCGCGACTGGATCATCGACGAGATGAAGGCGTCGGGCCTGCGCGGCCGCGGCGGCGCCGGCTTCCCGACGGGTCTGAAGTGGTCGTTCATGCCGAAGAAGTCGGACGGACGGCCGCACTACCTCGTCGTCAACGCCGACGAATCCGAGCCCGGCACCTGCAAGGACCGGGAGATCATGCGGCACGATCCGCACCTCCTGATCGAAGGCTGCATGCTCGCCTCCTTCGCGATGGCGGCGCATGCCTGCTACATCTACATCCGCGGCGAGTACGTCGCCGAGAAGCATGCCCTGCAGAAGGCGGTGGACGAGGCCTACGCCGCCCGCCTCGTCGGCCAGGACAACGTCCACGGCTATCCCTTCGACATCTACGTCCACCACGGCGCCGGCGCCTACATCTGCGGCGAGGAGACGGCGCTGCTCGAGAGCCTCGAGGGCAAGAAGGGGATGCCGCGGCTCAAGCCGCCATTCCCGGCCAATATGGGTCTCTACGGCTGCCCGACGACGGTGAACAACGTCGAGTCGATCGCGGTGGCCGGCACCATCCTCCGCCGCGGCGGGGCATGGTTCGCGGGGCTGGGCGGCAAGAACAACACCGGGACCAAGCTGTTCTGCGTCTCCGGCCACGTCAACAAGCCGTGCAACGTCGAGGAAGAGCTCGGGATCACATTCCGCGAGCTCGTCGACAAGCATTGCGGCGGCATGCGCGGCGGCTGGGACAACCTGCTGTGCTCGATCCCCGGCGGATCCTCGGTGCCGCTGGTGCCGGCCGAGCAGATCATCGACGCCAAGATGGATTTCGACACCCTGCGCAACCTCGGCTCGGGCCTCGGCACCGCGGCGGTGATCGTGCTGGACCGCTCCACCGACATCGTCCAGGCGATCGCCCGCATCGCCTACTTCTACAAGCATGAATCCTGCGGCCAGTGCACGCCCTGCCGTGAGGGCACCGGCTGGATGTGGCGGGTGATGCTGCGCATGGCCGAAGGGCGCGCCCAGAAGCGCGAGATCGACATGCTGCTCGACGTCACCAAGCAGATCGAGGGCCACACCATCTGCGC
>CAZZZJ010000014.1:3681-12368 GCA_964658355.1 Beijerinckiaceae bacterium | reverse complement strand
TTCTGCTTCCACGAGCGGCTGTCGATCGCCGGCAACTGCCGGATGTGCCTGGTCGAGCTGAAGGGCGCGCCGAAGCCCGTGGCCTCCTGCGCCTACGCGGTGAAGGATTGCCGCCCCGGCCCCAACGGCGAGCCGCCGGAGGTGCTGACGCGTTCTGGCACGACGAAGAAGGCCCGCGAGGGGGTGATGGAGTTCCTCCTCATCAATCACCCGCTCGATTGCCCGATCTGCGACCAGGGCGGCCATTGCGACCTGCAGGATCAGGCGATGGCCTACGGGGTCGACTCGACCCGCTACGGCGAGAATAAGCGCGCGGTCGAGGAGAAGTACATCGGCCCGCTGGTGCGGACGGCGATGAACCGCTGCATCCACTGCACCCGCTGCGTCCGCTTCCTCGCCGAGGTGGCCGGCGTGCCGGATCTCGGCGCGATCGGGCGCGGCGAGGACATGGAGATCACGAGCTACCTCGAAGAGGCGATGGGCTCCGAGCTGCAGGGCAACGTCGCCGACCTATGCCCCGTCGGCGCCCTCGTGCCGAAGCCGCAGAGCTACAATGTCCGGCCGTGGGAGCTGTCGAAGACCGAATCGGTCGACGTGATGGATGCGGTCGGCTCGGCGATCCGCGTCGACGCCCGTGGCCGCGAGGTCATGCAGATCGAGCCGCGGGTGAACGAGGACATCAACGAGGAGTGGATCTCCGACAAGACCCGCCATCCCGTCGACGGCCTCCGCCTGCAGCGGCTCGACCGGCCGTACCTGCGTGAGAACGGCCGCCTGCGTCCCGCCTCCTGGGGCGAGGCCTTCGCCGCGATCGCCGCCAAGGTGAAGGGTGCCGACCCGAAGCGCATCGGCGCGCTCGTCGGCGATCTCGCCGCCGTCGAGGAGGTCTTCGCCCTGAAGGGCCTGATGGCCGCTCTCGGCGTCGCCAACCTGGATTGCCGCCAGGGCGGCGAAAGGCTCGATCCGGCCTGGGGCCGTGCGTCCTACGTGTTCAACCCGACGATCCCCGGCATCGAGGCGGCGGATGCGATCCTGCTGGTCGGCGCCAACCCGCGGATCGAAGCATCGCTGCTCAACGTCCGCATCCGCAAGCGCTGGCGGATGGGTCCGCTCGCGGTCGGCCTGATCGGCGAGGCCACCGACCTCACCTACCCCCACACCCATCTCGGGGCCGGCACCGACACGCTGACGGCCCTGGCCAGGGGCGAGCACAGCTTCCTCGAGATCCTGAAGGGCGCGACGCGCCCGCTGGTGATCGTCGGCGCGGCCGCTCTCGGCGACCCGGCGGTGATCGCGGCCGCGGCCGCGCTCGCCAAGGATGTCGGCGCCGTCACGGCGGAGTGGAACGGGTTCGCCGTGCTCAACACGGCCGCCGGCCGCGTCGGCGCGCTCGACCTCGGCTTCGTGCCGGGCGCGGGCGGGCTCGATTTCGGCGGCATGATCGCTCCGGGCGCCTTGGACGTGGTGTTCAACCTCGGCGCCGACGAGTGCTCGATCGGGGCCGGCGCCTTCGTCGTCTACCAGGGCACCCACGGCGACCGGGGCGCCTCGCGCGCCGACGTCATCCTGCCCGGCGCGGCCTATACCGAGAAGAGCGCGACCTACGTCAACCTGGAAGGCCGGGTGCAGCAGGCCAACCGGGCCGGCTTCCCGCCGGGCGACGCCCGCGAGGATTGGGCGATCCTGCGCGCGCTCTCGGACGTGCTGGGCCACCGCCTGCCGTTCGATTCGCTGGTGGCCCTGCGCCGGGCGCTCTACGCCGAGCACCCGCACCTGGCCGCGATCGGAAGCGTCGAGCCGGGCGACACGGTCGCGGCGGTCGAGCGGCTGATCGGGCTCGGCGGCGCGGTCGCGAAGGCGACCTTCGCCTCGCCGGTGCTCGACTTCTACCTCACCAACCCGATCGCCCGCGCCTCGCGGGTGCTCGCCGAATGTTCGAGCCTCGCCCGTGGGCGCGCCCTCGAAGCCGCCGAGTAAGGGGCACCCCATGACACCCTGGGAAACCGTCGGCCTCGTGCTGATGCTGGCGCTGAAGAGCTTCCTGCTCCTCGCGTGCCTACTGGTCTTCATCGCCTATGCGCTGCTCGCCGACCGCAAGATCTGGGCGGCGGTGCAGCTGCGCCGCGGCCCGAACGTGGTCGGCCCGTTCGGTCTGTTCCAGTCCTTCGCCGACCTTCTGAAGTTCGTGCTCAAGGAGCCGGTGATTCCCGCCGGCGCCAACAAGGCGCTGTTCCTGCTGGCGCCGCTGGTGTTCGCCACGTTGGCGCTCGCGGCCTGGGCGGTGATCCCGCTCGCCGAGGGCTGGGCGCTCGCCGACATCAACGTGGGTATGACCTACATCTTCGCGATCTCGTCGCTCGGGGTCTACGGCGTGCTGATGGGCGGCTGGGCCTCGAACTCGAAATACGCCTTCCTCGGCGCCCTGCGCTCGGCCGCGCAGATGATCTCTTACGAGGTCTCGCTCGGCTTCGTGATCATCTGCGTGCTGCTCTGCGCCGGCTCGCTCAACCTCTCGAAGATCGTCATCGCGCAGGACACCTCGCTCGGCATCCTCGGATGGTACTGGCTGTGGCTGTTCCCGATGTTCGTGGTGTTCTTCATCTCGGCGCTCGCCGAGACCAACCGCCCGCCCTTCGACCTGCCGGAGGCCGAGTCCGAGCTCGTTGCCGGCTACATGGTCGAGTACTCCTCGACGCCGTACCTGCTGTTCATGCTCGGCGAGTACGTGGCGATCATGACCATGTGCGCGCTCGGCACGGTCCTGTTCCTGGGCGGCTGGCTCTCGCCGATCCCGTTCGCGCCCTTCACCTGGGTGCCGGGGCTGATCTGGTTCGCGTTGAAGGCCAGCTTCCTGTTCTTCATGATCGCCATGGTGAAGGCCATGGTGCCGCGCTACCGCTATGACCAGCTCATGCGGCTCGGCTGGAAGGTGTTCCTGCCGCTCTCGCTCGTCTCGGTCGTCGTCGTCGCCTTCGTCCTCAAGCTCACCGGCCTCGCGCCGGGGGCCTGAGTGATCCCGCGCCTGAGCATCACACGAGAATCGGAGATCGCGGCATGAAGCTCGATCAGGTCGCCAAGGGCCTTCTTCTGAAGGAGTTCGTCTCGGGATTCGTCCTGGCGATGAAGTACTTCTTCAAGCCGAAGGCGACGATCAACTACCCGTTCGAGATGGGCCATCGCGGCCCGCGCTTCCGCGGCGAGCACGCGTTGCGGCGGTATCCGAACGGCGAGGAGCGCTGCATCGCGTGCAAGCTGTGCGAGGCGATCTGCCCGGCCCAGGCCATCACCATCGAGGCCGGCCCGCGTCGCAACGACGGCACGCGCCGCACCACGCGCTACGACATCGACATGGTGAAGTGCATCTATTGCGGCATGTGCCAGGAGGCCTGCCCGGTCGACGCCATCGTCGAGGGACCGAACTTCGAGTTCTCGGTCGAGACCCGCGAGGAGCTTCTGTACGACAAGGAGAAGCTCCTCCTGAACGGCGACCGCTGGGAGCGCGAGATCGCACGCAACCTCGCGATGGACGCGCCCTACCGCTGACATCCAAGCCCCGTCTCCGGCGCCGCGGGTTGTGCGGCGCGGGAGCGGGTCCTATAGACGGCCGGCCGAGTCTGGGCCGTTTTCCCGTGAGGCAGAAGGGGCCGCTCCGGCGGCCGATCCCGACAAGCGCATGACCGCAGCAGCCGCCTTCTTCTACCTGTTCGCGGGCCTCACCATCGCCTCGGGCTTCATGGTGATCGCATCGCGCAATCCCATCGCCTCGGTGCTGTTCCTGATCCTCGCCTTCGTCAACGCGGCCGGGCTGTTCGTGCTGATGGGCGCCGAGTTCCTGGCGATGATCCTGGTGGTCGTCTATGTCGGCGCGGTCGCGGTGCTGTTCCTGTTCGTCGTGATGATGCTCGACGTGGATTTCGCCCAGCTCCGCCAGGGCTTCCAGCAGTATCTCCCGGTCGGCGCGATGATCGGCGCGGTGTTCCTGATCGAACTGCTGCTCGTCGTCGGATCCTGGACGATCGATCCCGGCCTCGTGCAGGCGCCGCTCGGCAACGTCGCGGCCGGCGAGCACACGAGCAACACCGTGATCCTCGGCCGGGTGCTCTACACGGAATACGTCTACTTCTTCCAGATCGCCGGCCTGATCCTGCTCGTCGCGATGATCGGCGCCATCGTGCTGACGCTGCGCGACCGCCCCGGCGTCAAGCGCCAGAACATCGCGCTGCAGAACGCGCGGACCCAAGGGGACGCGGTCGAGACCCGCAAGGTGCCCTCGCGCCAGGGCGTCGAGGTCTGATGGCCGCGACCCTGACGAATTGGGCGGAGACAGCACGATGATCGGCCTCAGCCACTACCTCACGGTCGCCGCGATCCTGTTCACGCTCGGCGTGCTGGGGATCTTCATCAACCGCAAGAACGTCATCGTCATCCTGATGTCGATCGAGTTGATCCTGCTCGCCGTGAACATCAACTTCGTCGCCTTCTCGACCCACCTGAACGACATCACCGGCCAGGTCTTCGCCCTGTTCGTGCTGACGGTCGCCGCGGCCGAGGCCGCGATCGGGCTCGCCATCCTCGTGGTGTTCTTCCGCAACCGCGGCTCCATCGCGGTCGAGGACATCAGCATGATGAAGGGCTGAGCGGCCTTCCGCCGCCGAGCCCTTCCGCTACAAACCCGCCGCCCTGCGAGGCCGGACCGCACGATGTATCACGCGATCGTCTTCTTCCCGCTCATCGGCGCCCTGATCGCAGGGCTGTTCGGGCGCTTCCTCGGCGCGCGGGTCTGCGAGTACGTCACCACCGCCTGCCTCGCCTTCTCGGCGCTGCTCTCCTGGGGCGTCTTCCTCGAGGGCGACCACGCCACGCGGGTGCAGGTCGCGACCTGGTTCGCGGCCGGCGACCTCACCGTCGATTGGGCCTTCCGCATCGATACGCTGACGCGGGTGATGCTCGTCGTCGTCACCACCGTCTCGACTCTCGTGCACCTCTACTCCGTCGGGTACATGGAGGAGGACCCGCACCGGCCGCGCTTCTTCGCCTACCTGTCGCTGTTCACCTTCGCCATGCTGATGCTGGTGACGGCCGACAACCTCGTGCAGATGTTCTTCGGCTGGGAGGGCGTCGGCCTCGCCTCCTACCTGCTGATCGGGTTCTGGTACGAGAAGCCCTCGGCCAACGCCGCCGCGATGAAGGCCTTCATCGTCAACCGCGTCGGCGATTTCGGCTTCTCGCTCGGCATCTTCCTCGTCTTCGTCCTGTTCGGCTCGGTCGCCTTCGACGGCATCTTCCCCCGCGTCGGCGAGCTCAAGGACGCGCAGTTCCACTTCCTCGGACACGACTGGCACGCGCTGACACTGACCTGCCTGCTGCTGTTCATGGGCGCGATGGGCAAGTCGGCGCAGTTCCTGCTGCACACCTGGCTGCCGGACGCGATGGAGGGCCCGACCCCGGTCTCGGCGCTGATCCATGCCGCGACCATGGTCACCGCCGGCGTGTTCATGGTGGCGCGCCTGTCGCCGCTGTTCGAGCTGGCGCCCGACGCGCTCGTCTTCGTCACGGTCATCGGCGGCATCACCGCCTTCTTCGCCGCGACGGTCGGCTTGGTGCAGAACGACATCAAGCGGGTGATCGCCTACTCGACCTGCTCGCAGCTCGGCTACATGTTCGTCGCGCTCGGCGTCGGCGCGTATTCGGCCGGCATCTTCCACCTGTTCACCCACGCCTTCTTCAAGGCGTTGCTGTTCCTCGGCGCCGGCTCGGTCATCCACGCGATGCACCACGAGCAGGACATGCGGAACATGGGCAATCTGCGCCGCTACATCCCGTTCACCACGGCGATGATGGCGATTGGCACGCTGGCGCTCATCGGTTTCCCGTTCACCGCCGGCTACTATTCCAAGGATGCGATCATCGAGGCGGCCTACGCCTCGACGCGGCCGGGGCACACGCTGGCCTTCCTCGCCACCGTGATCGCGGCGTTCTTCACCTCGTTCTATTCCTGGCGCCTGTTCTTCCTCACCTTCGAGGGCCCGGCGCGGTGGGGCGCGCACGCCTCTCACGACGACCACGCGGTGCCGGCCGTCGCGCATGCGTCTCATGCGCACGAGGCGGACGGCGCGCCGGGCCATACCGAGGGCGTCGCCCACGACGACCACGGCCACGACATCGAACCCGCGCACAGGAGCGACCTCGTCGCCGACGACCATGGCGGCCATGGCCACCACGGCGATCACACACCGCACGAATCGCCGTTGGTGATGACGATCCCGTTGGCGGTGCTGGCTTTCGGCGCGCTGTTCGCGGGCCTGATCTTCAAGGACCGCTTCATCGGCGAGGGCATGGAGGCGTTCTGGGGCCACGCGCTCGCGCATGGACCGGACAACCACATCATGCACGAGATCCACGACGTGCCGCGGCTCGTCTCGCTCTCGCCGTTCATCATGCTGGTTCTGGGCTTCTTGCTGGCTTTCGTGATGTATATCCGCCGGCCGAAGCTCCCGGCAGAGCTCGCCGCGCAGCAGCCGGTGCTGTACCGCTTCCTCCTCAACAAGTGGTACTTCGACGAGCTCTACGACCGGATCTTCGTCCGCCCGGCCAAGGATTTCGGCCTGTTCCTCTGGAAGCAGGTCGACGGCCGCGCCATCGACGGTGCCGGCCCGGACGGGATCGCGGCCCGCGTCGTCGACGTAACCCGCGGCGTCGTCCGCTTCCAGACCGGCTACGTCTACCACTACGCCTTCGTCATGCTCATCGGCGTCGCCGGCATCCTGAGCTGGTACCTGATGGCCGGCCTGCCGAAGCCGGGGGGGCATTGATGGGTTTCGCGCCGCACGCCGCCCTCACGAACGGGATTGATCGCTAGATGTTCGGCTTAGGGCTCCTTTCCGGGCTGCTGATCGTGCCGCTGTGCGGCGCGGCCTTCATCCTGACCTTGTCGGGCGACGAGCAGGCCGTCGCCAGGAACGCCCGCTGGGCGGCCCTCGCGACCACGATCGTCACCTTCCTGCTCTCGCTCGTCGCCTGGAACCGCTACGACGCCACGTCGGCGAGCTTCCAGCTGGTCGAGAGCCATGCGTGGCTCGCCGAGACGATCCGCTTCAAGCTCGGCGTCGACGGCTTCTCGATGCCGCTGGTGCTGCTGACCACGTTCCTGATGCCGTTCTGCATCGGCGCCTCGTGGCATTCCATCGAGACGCGGGTGAAGGAGTACTTCGTCGCCTTCCTCGTGCTCGAGACGACGATGATCGGCGTCTTCCAGGCGCTCGACCTGGTGCTGTTCTACCTGTTCTTCGAGGCCGGCTTGATCCCGATGTTCCTGATCATCGGCATCTGGGGCGGCAAGCGGCGCATCTACGCCAGCTTCAAGTTCTTCCTCTACACCCTGCTCGGCTCGGTGCTGATGCTGCTCGCCATCATGGCGATGTACTGGCAGGCCGGCACCACCGACATCCCGACCCTGCTCCAGACCCGCTTCCCCTTGGGCATGCAATGGTGGCTGTGGCTGGCCTTCTTCGCGAGCTTCGCGGTGAAGATGCCGATGTGGCCGGTCCACACCTGGCTGCCCGACGCGCACGTCGAGGCGCCGACGGCGGGCTCGGTGATCCTGGCCGGTATCCTGCTCAAGATGGGCGGCTACGGCTTCATCCGGATCTCGCTGCCGATGCTGCCGGATGCGAGCCACACCTTCGCGCCGTTGGTCTTCGCGCTCTCGGTGATCGCGATCATCTTCACCTCGCTCACCGCCCTGATGCAGACCGACATCAAGAAGCTGATCGCCTATTCGTCGGTCGCGCATATGGGCTTCGTGACGCTGGGCCTGTTCACCCTGAACGAGCAGGGTATCCAGGGGGCGCTGTTCCTGATGATCTCGCACGGCATCGTCTCGGGCGCGCTCTTCCTCGGCGTCGGCGTGGTCTACGACCGGATGCACACCCGCGAGATTTCGGCCTATGGCGGCCTCGTGAAGCGGATGCCGCTCTACGCGGTGGCGATGATGGTGTTCACCATGGCCAATGTCGGCCTGCCCGGCACCTCCGGCTTCGTCGGCGAGTTCCTGGCGATGTTGGGCGCGTTCAAGGCCAACCCGACGGTCGCCTTCTTCTCGGTCTTCGGCATCATCCTGTCGGCCGGCTACGCCCTGTGGCTCTACGCCCGGGTGATCTACGGCAAGCTCGAGAAGCCCAACCTCCAGGGGATCCTGGACCTGGACAATCGCGAAAAACTGATCCTCGCGCCGCTCGTCGCGCTGACGATCTATTACGGCGTCCACCCGGCCCCGATCCTCGACGTCTTCGCCCCCTCCACCGAGGCGCTGATGGCGAGCATGAAGGCCGCCCTCTCGAACACGCAGACCGCGGCCGCCGCGCTGCCCCTCGCGCGCTGAAGGCAGGGCCAGAGATGCCGACCGTCCAGACCGTCCAGACCGTGCTGCCCTCGCTCACGCCGCTCCTGCCCGAGCTGATCCTCGGCATCGGCGTCATGGTGCTGATCCTCTACGGCGCCTTCCGCGGCGAGCGCTCCGTCGAGACCATCAACGTCGGTGCCCTCGCGCTCCTGCTCGTCGCCCTGTTCGTGGTGATGTCGCAGGCGCCGGGCACCAAGGTGACCACGCTGTCCGGCAGCTTCATCCAGGACGGCTTCTCGAAGGTGATGAAGGCCCTGGTGCTGCTGGGCTCGGCCGCGACGATCCT
>CAZZZJ010000014.1:0-3581 GCA_964658355.1 Beijerinckiaceae bacterium | reverse complement strand
TGCACGAGGATGCCGGCTTCGGCATCGTGCTCGGCATCGTGTTCGTGGCGGCGGGCGTCTCGTTCAAGATGTCGGCGGTCCCGTTCCACATGTGGACGCCCGACGTGTACGAGGGCTCGCCGACGCCGGTGACGGCGTTCTTCGCCTCCGCTCCGAAGATGGCGGCGGTGGCGATGACCGTGCGCGTCTTCATCGGCGCCTTCCCGGACGTCACCGCGATCTGGCAGCAGATCATCGTCTTCATCGCCATCGCCTCGATGACGCTCGGCTCCTTCGCGGCGATCGGCCAGCGCAACATCAAGCGCCTGATGGCGTATTCGTCGATCGGCAACATCGGCTACGCGCTGATCGGGCTCGCCACCGGCACGGAAGAGGGCATCCGCGGCGTGGTGGTCTACATGATCATCTATCTTGCGATGACGCTCGGAGCCTTCGCGATCATCCTGTCGCTCCGGCGCAAGAACGAGATGTTCGAGACGATCGAGGACCTGTCGGGGCTCTCGCGGACGCATCCGTGGATCGCCTTCTGCCTCGCGATGATGATGTTCTCGCTGGCCGGCATCCCGCCGCTCGCCGGGTTCTTCGGCAAGTTCTACGTCTTCGCCGCCGCGATCCAGGCCAACCTCGTGACGCTGGCCGTCGTCGGCGTGGTCACCAGCGTGGTCGGCGCTTATTATTACATCCGCGTCGTCAAGATCATGTATTTCGACGAGGCCAAGGCGCCCTACGAGGCGATGGCGCCGGGCCTGCGCATCGTGCTCGGGCTCTCGAGCGTCGTCGTGATCCTGTTCTGGCTGCTGCCGGCGCCGCTCGTCGGTGCGGCGGGCGCGGCGGCCAAATCGTTGTTCTAGGGCCTTGGAGTTCCGTCTCGGGGAGGGCGCGCGGGTCGCCGGGCATCGCCTTCATGTCCACGACCGCCTCGGCTCGACCAACACCGAAGCGCTCGAGCGGGCGCGCGGCGGGGCGACGGGGCCGCTCTGGATCGCGGCGCATGCGCAGGATGCGGGCCGCGGGCGGCGCGGCAACGTATGGGCGTCGGGCGCGGGAAACCTCACGGCGAGCGTGCTCTGGCCGGTGGCCGGCGTCGAGCCGGAGCGGGTCGCGGGCTTGGGCTTCGTCGCCGGCATCGCGCTGATCGAGGCGCTGGACGACGCCTGCGGACCCGAGGCCGCGCGAACCTTCGGGCTGAAATGGCCGAACGACGTGTTGGCGGGAGGGGCGAAGCTCGCCGGCATCCTTCTGGAGGCGGAGACGCTGCCGGGTGGCAGGCGGGCGGTCGTGATCGGGTTCGGCGTCAATGTCGCGTCGGTGCCGGAGCTGTTTTCGGCCACCGCCGCCTCGCTTTCAGGGCTCGGATACGCGGTCGATGCCGGCACCGTGTTGGCGAGTTTGACGAATAAGCTTGCCGCGGCGGCCCGTATCTGGGATCGCGGACGCGGATTCCCTGAGATTCGCGAGCGATGGCTCGCGCGGGCCTCCGGCCTCGGTTCGCGCATCGCGGTCCGCAGCGGCACGGAGACCCTGGTCGGCGACTTCGAAGAGATCGACGAGGGGGGGCGGCTCGTGATCCTCGCCCCGGATGGAACGCGGCGGACCGTGACGGCGGGCGAGGTGCATTTTGGGACGGCCGCGACGGCGGCATGAGATGGATTTGGGATTTATGACAACGGGACAGGACGAGCTCGTCTTCCTGCCGCTCGGCGGCGTGGGCGAGATCGGGATGAACGCCGCCCTCTACGGCTTCGGGCCGGAGAAGGGGCGGAAGTGGATCATGGTCGATTGCGGGATGGGGTTCGCGAGCGAGGAGGCGATGCCCGGCATCGACCTCATGTTCCCGGACCTCTCCTTCATCGAGGAGCGCAAGAAGGACCTTCTGGGGATCTTCATCACCCACGCGCACGAGGACCATATCGGTGCGATCAGCGAGCTGTGGCCGCGCCTCAAGGTGCCGGTCTACGCGACCCGCTTCGCCAAGAGCCTGCTCGAGACCCGGCGCCTGTCGGAGCCGGGCGCGCCGAAAGTTGACCTGCGCGAGATCAAGCCGGGGCGCCGCGTGACGCTCGGCCCGTTCGAGATCGACTACGTGCCGGTCTCGCACTCGATCCCGGAATCGAACGCGGTGGCGATCCGCACCGCGGCCGGCCTCGTGCTGCACACCGGCGACTGGAAGATCGACCCGACGCCGATCCTCGGCGACGTGACCTCGGCCGAGGCGTTCAAGGCCATGGGCGACGAGGGCATCCTGGCGCTCGTCTGCGATTCGACCAACGTCGTCCGCGAGGGCTTCTCGCCGAGCGAGGCCGAGGTTGCGGCGACGCTCGCCAAGCTGATCTCGGTCGCGCCGCAGCGCGTGGCGGTGACGACCTTCGCCTCGAACGTCGCCCGCATCCGTGCGGTGGCGGAGGCCGCAAAGGCCTGCGGTCGTGAGGTGGTCGCCGTCGGCCGCGCCATGGACCGCGTCATCGACGTTGCCCGCGAATGCGGTTTCCTCGACGGCCTGCAGGAATTCCGCCGGGCCGATTCCTGGCGCGACCTGCCGCGCGACAAGGTGGTGGCTTTGCTCACCGGCTCGCAGGGCGAGCCGCGCGCCGCTCTGGCCCGCGTCTCCCGCAAGGATCATCCGGATATCGCGCTCGCCGCGGGCGACCAGGTGATCTTCTCCTCGCGCGCCATCCCGGGCAACGAGCGCGAGGTCGGCGCGATCATCAACGACCTGATCGAGCAGGGCGTCGAGGTCATCACCGACCGGACGGAACTGGTCCACGTCTCCGGCCACCCGCGCCGGGACGAGATGGCCGAGATGTACGCCTGGACCCGGCCGGGCACGGCGATCCCCGTCCACGGCGAGGCGCTCCACCTCGACGAGCACGCGCGGTTCGCCCGCGCCCACGGCGTCGACAACGTGGTCAAGGCCCGCAACGGCACCTTGATCCGCCTGAGCCCCGGCAAGCCGGAGATCGTCGACCACGTGAAGTCGGGCCGCCTGTTCAAGGACGGCAACGTTCTGATCGACGGGAAGGACCGAGCGATCCCGGAGCGGCGCAAGCTCGCCCAGGCCGGCCTCGTCTCGGTGGCCATCGCCATCGACGAGTCCGGCGAGGTTCTCGGCGAACCGGCGGTGGACATCATCGGCCTGCCCAACCGCGGCCGCGGCGGCGCGCCGCTGATCGACACCGTGGTCGATTCCGTCTCGCGCACCCTCTCGGGAATGTCGAAGGGCAAGCGTCGCGACTCGGAGGCCGTGGAGAAGGCGGTCGACCGCGCCGTGCGCTCGGCCGTCAACGAGGTCTGGGGCAAGAAGCCCGCCTGCCACGTCCAGGTGGTGGAGGTCTAGTTTCTACCCTCCCCCCGCTGCGGGGGGAGGGTGCCTCGCGGATGCGAGGCGGGAGAGGGGCCGGTTCAGGTCTTTCCGGACCTGTCGTTCCCCTCTCCCGACCCGCCCCGTGGGCCACCCTAGCCCGCAGGGGGGAGTGAGAAATCCATCGCGGAATTCAGGGAGGACAGACAATGATCGGCCGTCTCAATCACGTCGCCATCGCGGTCCGCGATCTCGAGGCCGCGTGCAAGGTCTACCGCGACAC
>CAZZZJ010000013.1:0-20360 GCA_964658355.1 Beijerinckiaceae bacterium | reverse complement strand
TCTGGACGTGCCCGGTCAGGGTCACGACGCCGTCCTTGGCGGTCACGCCGATATGCGCGGCGGTCACGCTCGGCTCCCAGCCGAGTTCGGCGAGGACGTTGGTCTGCAAGGTCTTGTCGACGGTCATGATGGTCTCCTGGGTAAGGGGCGGGGCGGGTGGATGTTCGCCGTCAGCGCTGGCGACGGTAGTGACGGTGATGGCGCCGCGTGCGCATGCCGCTGCGATGACCGCGACGGCCCGGGTCGATGCCGAGCGCACCGTTGACGGTACCGACCGCGCCGCCGACCGCACCGCCGACGATGCCCCCGATGGGGCCGCCGACGCGGTCGCCCTCGGAGGCGCCGCGTCGCATGCCCCCCGGAAGGCCCTGGGCATCGGCCGACACCGGCATGGCAAGGGCGGACAGCGCCAGGGTCGCCGCGAGGGCGAGGTGCTTCAGATTCGGTTTCATGGATTGCCTTCTCGTGGGTCGACTGGGTCCGTCCGCGCTCAGTGCGCGAGGAAGAGCGGGATCGGGCACGCCGCCATCAGCGACTGCGTGAGGCCGCCGAAGATCCACTGCCGGATGGGGCCGTGCCGGTAGGCGCCCATGACGATCATGTCCGCGCGGTAGCGGCTGGCCGCGTCACGGAGCGTCTCGGCGATGTCGCCGTCCGGACGCAGCGGCAGGTCGTCCACGGTGACGGCGATGCCGTGGCGGGCGAGGTGCGGCGCGAACTCGGCCCCTGCGACCGACCTCGACAGCTCCTTCTCGCCAACGACCGAGATGATCTCGACCGCATCGGCCGCCAGCAGGAACGGGAGCGCGTCGTTCACCGCCCGGGCTGCATGCGCCCCGCCGTCCCAGGCGATGACGATGCGCCGGCCCGCGAAGGCGTTGCGGCCGGCCGGGACGACGATGACGGGGCGACCGCTATTGAACAGCGAAGCCTCGATCAGCTCGCGGTCCAGGTCGATGGTGCGCTTCTCGGCATCGAGGATGGTGAGGTCGTGCAGTCGGGCCTTGGCCGCAAAGGTGGCGAGGATGTCCGGATGCGTCAGCTGCGGGCTTTCGACGGTGCATCCGACGCCGACGCTTGCGGCATCGCCACGGACCTTCTCGGCCACCGCCTGGCTCAGGCCTGCAGTTCGCCCGTTCTCCTCGGACACGAGGATCCGTCCGAACCCGCCGGCAAGCGCGCTGTTCATCACGAGACGCCGCGAGGCCGCCTGCACGGTGAGGTGCGCGCCGGCCGCGACGGACAGCGAAAGGGCGTATCCGATGGCGTCGCTCGTCTCGCTTTGCTGACCTTCTTCGGTCAGGCCTACGATGACGTTCTTGATATTCCGGAGTGCCGGCATGGATGCGTCTCTCGTTCTAGTTGGACGGATCCTAGTCCCGACTGGGAACGAGTCCTTGATCCACCGCAAAGCCGAACGCGAAAGCTTGGAGCATGCTGCCCTTTAAACCTGGCCCCTTCGTATCGGGGCTCATGGACGCTACGCCGCGAAGGGACGAACGGAATGCACCGGTTAATGACGACGCTCGCGGTACTCGGGGCGCTCGGGTTCGCGACCACCGCCCAGGCAGCCTCCGACGTCGGTCGTCAAGCCCGTTCCAACGGACCGAACATGCCGCGGTCCCGGGAGGTCGTGCCGAGCGAGATCAGGCCGCAGGAGCCCGCCGCCACGGGCAGCATGCCGGGTCGCGCATCGTCCGGGAAGCGGTCGCGTTGGCAGGGCATCAAGCGCCCGCCCGCCCGTCCCCCGTCGTTCTGAGGGAAGCAGGGCGATGACGTTCTCGACGGAGCTTCTCTACGGCGGCGCGGTGCCAGAACGGCGTGCCGGCGAGCCTGCCTACTTCCTGGACTGCTCCGACCTGCGACCGGCAAGGCAGGAGGCACGGTCTTGGTTCGGCAGGGCGCGGGCGTCCGCCAGTGCGAACGGAGGCGTCATCCCGTCGGCGGTCGCGATCATGGACCGCGGCCGCGAGGTGTACCGGTACCCGGCGGCCCCGACCGTCAGTGGGCCGACATCCTTTCGAGTCGGGCCTGGTCGATGAGGCGGACGCCGCCCGGCACGATCAGGATGCAGCCGTCCCTGTCGAGCCGCGACAGGGTCCGGCTCACCGTCTCGATGGTCAGGCCGAGATGGTCGGCGATGTCGAGGCGGCCCATCGGCAGTTCGAGAGTGACCGAGGACAGGCCGATCCTCGCGTAGCGCGCCTGCAGCCCCATCAGGAAGGCCGCGATCTTCTCGTCCGCGGTGCGCCGGCCGAGGAGCATCATCATGTCCTTGGCCCGAGACAGTTCGTGCCCCATGGCCTCGTGGAGGTGCATCATCAGTCTTGGCTGACCCAGGAGGAGATCCATGAAGGCCAGCCGCTCGAACCGGCATGCCGTTACCTGTCCAAGGGCGTCCGCCGAGACAGCGAACCGGTCGAGCAGGGACAAGCCGAGGAAGTCGCCCGGAAAGGCGAAGCCGGTGACCTGCCGGCGCCCATCGGGAAGGATGCGGTAGAGACGGAGCGCGCCGGAGGTGACGTTGTAGACGGAGACCGCAGGTTCGTCCTGACCGTACAGGGTCTCCTTCTGGTCGAGGGCGACGCGCCGACTGAGCGGCTCCAGCGTATCGCGCTCCGCCAGCGACAGGTCCGTCAGGAGACTCACGAGGCGGACCTTGCCGAAGCCTTCGGCCGGGTACCACGACGGAACCGGGAGCGGCGGCCTTGATACCGGGCTGATCGGCAACGAATGGATCGACATGGGTCTGTCCTTTCGATTGGGAACGGCCTCGCGCGATGGTCGGTGGGGCACCGCGTCGTGACATCGTCGTCCGGGGGGCGTCGCCTCAGCGCCCCCTCCAGCGTTCGGTCGCACGTATTCGCTCGGCGTGGCGGGCGAGGTCGAGGAACGCGTCTCGCGCCTCATCGTCGAGCCTGAAGGCATGTTGCAGGCCCCCCGCTCCAAGACCGACCGTGGCCTTGTCCCAGGCACGGCCGTCGCTGAGCCGGTCATCCACGGTCGCGACCGATCCGGCGAGGACGGAGAAGGCATCAGCTTCGAACATGCCGACCTCGTCTCGAAGGTTATCCAGCGAAGCGCCGCCTACAGGGTGAACGTGGCACAGGCCTGAACGAGCGCATTCAAAAATGACGACCGGGATTCCGAAACCGCTCCGCCGGCTCAGGCGGCGGCGACCGTCTTTCGCGAGGCGTCCGCGTCGGTGTCCACGGAGACACGGATGCTCTCGAACCCGATGGTCTTCGGGTGGAGGTCGCCGCTGCCCCAGACCGAGGTCATGTTGATGTCGGCCTCGACGCTCAGTGCCAGCGAACGGATCGGGATGCCTTGCGCCAGCGCGTTGGCGAGGATGCCGATGGACAGGCACGACCCCAGGGCGGCGAGCAGGGCCTCGGAGGCGTTCGGCGCGGCGCTCTCGCCGAGCAGGCCCTCGCGTTCGTCCTCCATCACCGGCTGCGGCGGCAGTGTCCGGACGGCGGTCGGGTCGGCCTTGCCCTTGGCGATCTCGGTCTGCAGGTCCCGCTTGTCGAGGGAGGTGGGTTTCACTGGGGGCAATGCTACGGCTTTCCCTCCTCGGAGGTATCCGACGCCGAACTCATTGTTATGGACATATTTTCATCGCTGTCATCGCCAAGATTTAAGTCTCGCCATGCGGGAGGCCGACGTTTCCCTGCGCATGTGGCAGCACGACCTCGTCGTTCGGCGCATAGGCGGGATCGCGTTCGGCATATACGCCACGCCGGCGTACCTCCGTGACCGAGGCGACCTGCATTTCGAGGGTGGCTGCGCCAGGCGGACAGCCTCATCACCCAGATGGACGACACCCAGGAGATGACGCAGTCCGCCTGGCGCACCGAGATGGCCTCGCGCGCGACGGTCGTCCTGCAGACGAGCAGCCCGAAGCCGCCGTGCTCGCGGCCGCCAACGGCGGCGGCCTGGCTTGCCTGGCACGCTTCCGCGGGGACGCGGAGACGCGACTGACCCGGGTTCCGATGCCGACGGTGCCCCCATGCGCCGACATCCTCCTGCTGGTCCACAAGGACAACCGGGACACCCCGCGCATCCGGATGGTGCTGAACCACATCACGGGTTGCATTCAGGCGCTCGCCTCGACGTTCCCGCCGCCCGACACGGGGAGGCCGGATATCCGGGCCATTGGCGATACCGGGCGAGCCGCCACGCCGATCAGCTCGGCCTCGAACCGGCCGGCGAGGGAGGCCGCGAGCTGGACCCGGTCCGCCGCGGCGGGACCGAGGTCCATGGAGACCATGATGCTGGCCAGGTTCATGTCGGAGCTCCGTCCTCGAGCCTCGGGATCGATGGCCGGAAGGAAGCACGGACCGATTTGGGTCGGCCTTGATCCAGGACAAAGTATCGAGGGGGCGGAGCCGTCAGACAGGAGGCGTGGACGGGGCGAACAGTCTTTGGGCGCCCGCCATCGCGGAACACGATCATGCAACGGCCAGCCAGATCCATCGTCCTCGGGGCGGTCCTTTCGCTCTCCCTGATGGCCCCGCTCCGGGCCGCCGAAGAGCCGAAGGCCGGACCCATGTTGGAGACGGATGCCAAGCCGGCGCAGGCCTGCCTCGACCACCTCAGGGCGTTCGACGCCCGGATGGAGAAGGACGGCTACTGGCTCGGCGGGTCGGGCTACGGATACGGGTATCCCCTCGGCGGATACTGGTTCGGGGGGATGGCCGGGAACAACGGCATGGCGATGGGCGCCGCGTCCGCGATGATGGGATATGCGAACGCCCGACCCGGATACGAGGTCCGGGTGCTCCTCTCCGCCGCCGACATCCTGGCGCGCCACGGCAGGCAGCAGCCGTGCGAGGACGTGCTGGTCCAGATCCAGGCCAGCTACGACCAGTACAAGACCGGCATGAAGGGTCGCGATCTCCAGGTCGCGAACGCCCTTGGCTTCCGCAAGCAGGAGCTCTCGCTGGCCCAGCCGGTGGTGAGCCGGGCCTCCGCCTTCCGGTCGGACGATCTGCTCGGGAGCGAGGTGCGCACCCCGGGCAACGTCGCGCTCGGCAGCGTGGACGACATCGTCATGGGGGCGAAGGGCGGCCGGATCGCCTACCTCGTCGTCGCCCGCGGCGGCGTCTTTGGCCTCGGGGAACGCCACGTCGCGGTCCCGTGGGACCTGTTCAAGGTTTCGCCGAACCTGCACATCCTGGTCCTGGACACGACCAAGGACGCCATGGACCAGGCTCCTCGCATCGTCGAGGGGCGCTTCGTGAAGGCGGAGCCGTTCGCCCTGCAGACGGCGAAGGCGGACGCCTATTGGGGTGCCGCCTCCAAGACCCCGCAGGTCGATTGAGACCGATCTCATCGGCAGGGCCGCCCTGCCGTCCGCACCTCAACCGACGAATGGATCGCGATATGAGAACGACGACGGTACTGACGGCGACCTTCCTCGCCCTGACGACAACGATGGCGATGGCGCAAGCGCCGATGGCCCCTCCTGCGGATGCCGCGGCGACGATGCGGGAGGCCGGCCGCGAGGCGAACGAGGCCGCCGAAGCGGCCCGCGAGGCGGCCCGGCTCGCGATGCAGGCCTCGAAGGCGGCGGTGAAGGGTGCCCCGAAGCAATCCGCCGACATGATCGGGAAGCTCGTCACCGACGCCGCGGAGGCCGCCAACCGCGCCGAGACCAAGATCGCCGAGGCCAACAGAGCGGCCGGGGTGACTGCCAACGCCTCGATGAGGAAGGCCGCCGATTCCGCGCAGAAGTCCGTGGAGGCGACGCAGGCGGCGGTGCGGAACTCACAGGATGCCGTCGCGGCCTCGATCAGCTCGAACATGGCGGCGATGCGTCGGGCGGCATCCGGTGCGCGAGCGTCCATCGTTCGCGCGGCGACGGCCACCGCGAACGCCGCCCGCGCCGCTCGCGAGGCCGCCAGGACCACCTGGGACCGCGACATGGCCCGGACCCAGGTCCGCGGTTGACGACGGCCGGACGCAGCTTCCGAACACCTCGTCAGGGAGAACGACCATGGCTGTTTGCGAGTTGGCACGGGCCTGCGAGGAGGCAGCGCACCAGCACGACCGGGCCGCCGCCCATTACCGGCATTCGGCCAGGCATCTTTCGAAGGGCGAGCATGCCGCCGCCGCGAAGGAGCGGGACCTCGGCCTCGACCATTCCGAGAAGGCTCGGATCGATGAGGTCGGCCTGCGCCCCGATGGGGTGGCCGACGACGGTCGGACCAAATCCGAGGCAGCCTGGCATTTCATGGGGTGACGGTCCCGCGCCCCAGTCTTCCCGCCACCAGCGACAAGGAATCTCCCATGGCGAACCCGACGTTCCCGGAGCGGCCCGATCCGACGTTTCCCGACCCGTCGCCGGCGCATCCGCCCAGTCCCGACCAGAGCCCGCTTCCCGAGCCCCGTGGCGTGCCGGACTACGGCCCCGAGGAGATGCCGCCGTCGAACGAGCCACTCGGCATCCCAGGTGGCGCGCCGCCGGAGATCGGATGACCGCCGACACGGAGGTTCCGCTGGCGAGGGGACCGCCGGCGACGTGCGAGTACGAGGCATCCTGCGCCCACGCCATCGAGACGTCACTCGGGATGCAGGGCCTCGGCATCCATCGCGAGCACGACCGGATCGTCACGGAACTGGCCCGCACGGTCGACGGCGCGGACCCCTTCGCCGCAGCGGTGCGCGCCTCGCAGATGGCGATGGTGATCACCGACCCGCTCCAGAACGACAATCCCATCGTCTTCGCCAACGACGCTTTCTGCGCCCTGACCGGGTATCCGCGCGCCGAGATCCTGGGGCGGAACTGTCGTTTCCTCCAGGAGCCGGAAACAGATCGCATCGAGGTCGCCCGGCTCCGGGATGCCATCGAGGCCCGTGTGCCGGTTGAGGTCACGCTTCTCAATCGTCGCAGCGATGGGAGTGCGTTCTGGAACCGGCTTTTCGTCTCCCCGGTGTTCCAGGGCGACGCGTTGGCGTTCTACGTCGCCTCCCAGTTCGACGCCACTTCAGAGGTGGCGCGCCTCAGCCGCCTTCAGACCGACCGCGCGGCGCTGGAGCGGGAAGTCGAACGGCGGACGCATGACCTGTCGCAGAGCGAGGAGCGCCTGCGGTTCGTGCTCCAGGCCGGACGCCTCGGATCCTGGAGCCTCGACCTCGCCGACATGCGGTTCGTCGCGTCCGAGAGCCTTAAGCTCGCCCTGGGACGCGACCCGAAAGACCCCTTGAGCCGTGACGAGTACGACGACCTGATCCACGAGGACGACCGCGCCCGGCGGAACGAGGCGGTCGCCGCCTGCATCGCCGGTCATGGCGACTACGACATCGAGTACCGGATCGTGACGCCCGCCAGCGAGGTCCGATGGCTCAAGCTCCGCGGCCGACCGTTCTACGGCGTCGACGGCGAACCGATGAGGCTGGCCGGGATCGCGCTCGACGTGACCGACCGCAAGAGGGAAGAGGCCCACCGCGAACTGCTCGCCAACGAGCTCAACCATCGCGTCAAGAACACCTTGGCCACCGTGCAGGCCATCGTTGTCCAAACCCTCCGCTCGAACCTCTCCCACGACGAAACCCGCGACGTCATCCAGGGGCGCATCCATACCCTGGCGGCAGCCAGTGACGTTCTCATTCGCGAGGACTGGAACGGTGCGACGCTGGCCGCCGTGGCGATCGCGGCGCTGGCCCCGTTCCGGTCGGAAGATGACCGGCGCATCACGATCAGGGGCCCGGAGGTCGTGCTGACCCCGAGGCTCGCCCTGGCCTTCTCGATGGCCTTCCACGAGCTCGCGACCAACGCCTCGAAGTACGGCGCGCTGACCAACGAGGTCGGTCGCATCCTTCTGGACTGGGACCTCCTGACCGGCCCACGGGCAGGGGCGTTGCGCCTGACCTGGCGGGAGTCGAACGGTCCGCCGGTCTGCCCGCCGACGCGGCGCGGCTTCGGCTCGCGCATGATCGAGCGGGCGCTAGCCGACATGCTGGGGGGCGAGGCCGAGATCGACTACCGTCCCGACGGCATCGTGTTCACGGCCGAAGCGCACCTGCCCGACGCATTGACCGCGCCGACGGGACGGCGCGATGCGGTCCCGGCTTCCTGAGGCCGGAACCGGCAGGACCGTCCACGGCTATTCCACCGGTGGTAAGAGGCGGGCCCAGGCGACCTCGACCCTTCCGTCCGCGACACCTGCGGCCGCCCGGGGAGCGCGAGACGATCGACGACCGCCTCGTCCGCCGATGGGCCGCCGGCGAACGGCCGATTCCGGATTGGGTCGGGCCGGCGCTGATCAAGGTCATGGATGGGCAGGCGTCCCTGTGCCGGAGGCAGGCCGAGCTGCGGAATCGAGCTCTGGCCGGAACCGGACGAGGCGCCCGAGATGGGCATGCGGCCGTAGCGGTCGAGGGTCGCCTCGGCGACCGCGGCAGGCTTAAGAATCCCGGATCGGCCGGTTGCTGTTATGTCCTGCGCATAAGAGCGACGGAACCGGGCTATCGTGAGCATAAGCCCGATGCCGTCCGAGTTCCGGTTCTCGGACGGTTCCGACAAATCCCGTCCGAGAAAGCGAAAGCCCCGACCGGAAGGCCAGGGCTCTGAAGTTAAGTGCTTGGGAATATTGGTAGCGGGAGACCGCTACCGCGCATCACCCACTAAGCCGCGGCTGACGTTCGCTTATCGTTCTCGGGTGGCGTGATGGGGGTCGTCCAACCCGATCGCGACGTGCGCCGCATGCTGCAAGGCACCACCCACCCCTGCGGTCACCGCGTTTCGCGCAGCACGCGCCGTGCTTCATGGTGCAGCACATCATGCCGGGCAGATTTCGGGCCGCTCGTCGGCGTGTCCTGCCCTTCCTCCGCGACGCAGCGCTTGAACTTGGTCCGGTTGAAGCCGAACGGGCGGATACTGGTGATCACTGCCCGCAGCACAAGCCGGATCGCTTCCTCGCGCTGCTCGGCCATCGCCAAGCGCTCCTCAAGCGACGGCGGGGCTGCGGGCTGCGGTATCACCATCGGCAATTGCACGTCGTTCCCCTCAGGCATTTCGAACTCCAGCGCGGGTCGATTCTTCGATGGCCGCGAGCGAAGCGGGCCTTGCGGCCTTTATGCCCCGGGGTCGCGGTTCACCGGCCAATCGGCGGTAATCGATGTCTGCCTCATCGCCCCAACCCCATCAACGCAGAACTGGCAGACCCAAGAACGACGGGGCGCACTGCGTCGCGGTCTGGCTATGAACAATGGGAGCAGCACGATGAGCGAGCACAGCACACTGGCCTTCAACCTCGGCGTCGCGTCGGCGGTCGCCCTCGCCGAGAAGACGGCGGACATCATTGAGGCCGAAGGCGACATGGCGGGGGCACGTGACCCGGTAAGCGTGGAAGCGCTCCGGACCTTCGCGGTGGAGGCCGGCAACCTCTTCCGGCCAGTACACGCTACGGACGAGGAGGCTTGAGAGATGGGCAACGTGATCGGATTTCCCGACCGACCTGGCGCGGCTGATGTTGCGCAGGCAGTGGGCGGCTATGACCAGGACACCGCTCACGTCTACGAGGCGATCAGGAGCGCCCTGCCCCAAGCGGTAATGAACGAGATCCTAGAGCGGGACCTGATGCTGGGGGCGGCCCGAGCTATCGCCCGCCTGGATGAGGTTCGGGCCATCCGCCACGTGGCGCAGGAGAGGGTGCGGGCCGCTGCTCGGGCAGCTTGCGAGGCAGCAGCGGTCGGAGAGGGCGCGCCGTCCAATCCTGGCCGTGGCGAGTACGAGGCGCTCAGCGCGATATTCGATGGGCGGGACCCGATGAACGATCCTCCGGGGCCCGCCGTTGCATGACGGTCTCGCGCGCGGGCGCGTACTGGCCACACGGACGGCCGCACGGTATCATCGTACCACACCCACAACACTGCGCGCCCGATGACCGCCTACAGCTCCGCGACAGCCGCCCTGATCCTTGAACGGATCGCCGACGGCCAATCCCTCCGCGCGATCTGCGCAAGCGACGGCATGCCCAGCCGAGAGACCTTCCGCCGATGGCTCCGCGACGACCAGGCCCTGCGCGTGCAGTACACCCAGGCCTGCCAGGACCGCGCCGACAGCTTGAATGAGGAACTCCTCGACATCGCGAACGACGCCTCCACGGACTGGCAGCATCGGCGCCTACAGATCTCGACGCTGCAATGGGTGATGGCCAAAGTCGCCCCGAAAAAGTATGGCGACAAAGTCACGCTCGGCGGCGATCCCGACGCTCCGCTGATCCCGGCCGACACGGTGGACGTCGGCCGGCGGCTGGCGTTCTTGCTGACGAGGAGCGCTCTCGAAAAGCAGCAGGCAGCTGAGCAGGAGTGATTGATCTGGCGGCGCCTTCAGCCCCGGGAGGGCGAGCAAGAACAGCGGTTGACGCGAGCGCAGGCCCCTCTTCGCGAAGCAATGCGTCGGGTAGAACCGGCAGAGCCATGTCGTGAGGGTCTGCCGGTGGACGATAAACCGAACGTGTCGATGACGCCGCGGGAGTACGTCGAGGCGATCGTGCTCCCGACGCTGCACGAAGCTCTGGGCGCGCGGGACGACCAGCGCCGGGCCTATCTCGCCTGCCTCGTGGTCTACCACTGCATCGATTCCATCGGCCTCGCAGAGGCCGCTCGCGCTCCGAAATTTCATCAACTCCCAACCGGAGCGAGGAGGCGGGCTGTCAACAAGGCGGCAGAGGCTGTTTATGATGTGATCAAGGAGCGGTGCGGGAGCATCTTCACCGTGGTGCAGGAGATCGCACTCGGGACGAAGCACCCGGCGCGGATCCCATTGCTGCCAGGATCGGAACGCAAGGTTGGGGTGTTCGGGTTCGGCCCGGGTTACGCTGGGTTCGGCGAGGGCCGATGGAACTTCCCGGGGCTTGGTCTGGAGGTTAATGGCGAGCTCGTTTTTCTCGACGCTTGCGCGCAACAGGTGCTCGCCGCTTTCATCAGCGCGTACCCGGCTCATCTCGGCGGTGTCGCTCTGTCGTTTCTGGATTGGGCTCTGTCCGCACCTGGAATCGATCTCCAACCGGGATGGCTCAAGGCGATCCGAACATGGGCGAAGCAGGGCCCCGACGTCTCTGAGGTGTGGCTGTTCGGAAGCCGAGCGAAGGGCACGGCGACCGCCGAGAGCAACATCGATCTTGCGCTCGTCCTAATGCCTGGAGACCCAGGCCACGACTGGCCGCTCGGAAACTGGACGGCCTTGGCGTCTCGATGGCAGGGCGATCTTGAACTCGGCCTTGGCCGGCATGTCAGCCTCGAACTGTTCGCACGCCCCGGCGAAGAAGAGGGCGCGCCGGAGGCGAGGGCGAGCGCAATCCTACTGTGGCGGCGAGACCCGGCCGAATGAACGATGATACGGCGGCCCTGATTCTAGCACTCGCAGCCGAAAATGCGGAACTGCGCGCCCAACTCGCGGAGGCGCAGGACCTCCTCGTCGAGATCGCAGTGGATGCCGTAGCTCTGGTTTAATTTTCAATGAGTGATAAGTCTGGCACTACCATCATTACTTCGCCTTAGATTAGCATTAGGAGGGAGTGGTATTATGAAATTCTATAACATGCTCACGGCACTTTTTATCATGATGATAGGTTCTGCCTACTCTCAGGGTAGTTTACGTAATCATAATTTTTGTAATTCATATTACGACTATGTTGTTGTTAGATACAGAACAGGTCAGAGCTACGGCAGTTTTACACTGCAGAAAGGCAATTGTAGTGGTGTAAATGGCGGAAATTTCACTGTAGAATTTGTATGGTGGCCCCAAAATGTGCGTATTGGTAATGAATATGACGAAGGTATGATCGGATTACAGGATTATTTGGTCCGTTTTGATGGGATGCATGATCCGCCTGGTCTTGTTGGGGACTATGGTGATGGTGATGGTGACGAGTAGGTTGCAATTTGCAATTTCTACCCTTCTTTGAAAGTTATATGGCTTTTGGAGGCACGAACCTCATGCGTTCTGCTAGCACTGCCACATCAACCACGACCGGCCGGAGCACCGCCGCCGGCGCTGGCGAACGCTGTTCCGGCGGCGGGCGCTGGGCGACCTGTTCCGTGGGCCGTTCCGTTGAGGGGCCGTCCTATCAGGACCGCGCCCTCATCTGCCGCGCCTTGACGCGACCTTGCCCCTCGGGTGTTTTCCAGTCCTCGGCGTCCTGGTCGGCCTGCTCGGCGTTCCGACGCAACTCCTCGTCGACCATCCGCCCCATCAGGTCCGGACGGCCGGAGAAGCTCCATCGCTCCTTCGGTACGAATTCGCGCGCTGCCACGTCATGGCGCACGAACACCGTAGCCGCCTTCGGGATGTAGTTGGGCGACGGCGAGGAGGGCACTGCGGTCGCCTCCCGGAACTGTTCGAGAAGGCTTACCTTGGGGAAGCGGCTCTGATCGTTGATGTACCCGCCCTTTGCGCCAGTGCCGACCCACTCATCTGGCGCGTTCGGCTTGCCCTCAGGGCAGAAGACGATTCGCGCCGGGTGCAGCGCGCAATCGTCGAACTCGTCGGGTCCGCACCCGTCGAGCTCCGCGAACTCGATCCGCTCGTCCGTGATCGTCACATTGGCGGAGGCCAGCAGCGACTCCAGGAACGCCAGGGCGTGGAGGCGGATCGCTCCGGCGAGCAGACGACTGTCGGGCTGCCAGCGGTCGGCCGCAGCGCTCCAGGTGTGCGCCCGATAGATGCCGGGAGCCTCCTGATCCACGACCACATGTTGTTGGGGTCGCGCCGTTGGCCGCTCGATCTCGTTCATCATGACCAGGGCCGCGGCCTCGTGCTTGCCGGGCTGGTGGATCTGCTGCTGCTCACTCATCGGACATCGCCCTCTTCCGCTCTCGGGTTCCGCTCTTCGGCCGCCGCGGCAGCAGGTCCGAGAGGTCTGCGTTCTCGCCGTCCTTCAGCAGCCTGGCCTTCGCCTCCGGCCACTTCTCCGCGACCACGGCCGGGTCGTAGAGGCGCTTCGCCGCCAGCCGCCCGCGCAACTCGCGCGCGACGTCGGGCGACAGCAGCTTGATCCGGTCCAGGAACTCGGCCGGGTCCTTCACCGGCACGCCCTGCATGCCGTCGGCACCGAACGCGATCAGGGCGTTGCGCGCCGTCACCATCGCGTAGGCGTCGAGCGCGTTGCGGAGGCTCTCGCCGGTCGGGCCGCTGACCTCGATAGGCCTCGCGTCGCGCCGCGACAGCGTCAGGTTCGACCGGTCCAGGTCGCCCTCGGGGATCAGGTTCCGGTCGCCGATCGCGCGCGAGACGCCGGCGATCACCGCGTTGTAGGCGCGGGCCAACACCAGCGGATGCAGGAGCTTGTCGCTCGCGTCGAAGCCCTGCTTCTGCAGCGTCGCATAGGCCCGCTCGTTCGCCGGCAGACCGCGCAGGTAAGTCTCGGCGCCGGTGCGGTCGCCGGTCGCGACCTTCTGGCCGTAGGCGGTGGCCGCCTGCTCCAGCGAGCCGGCCTTCTGCCCGACGAGGCTGTAGAACCGGGTCGTCGCCTCGCTGCCGACCGAGAGGTTCTGGACCATCTCCCGTGCCAACGGCAGGTCCCAGATGGTCTTCTGTTTCCCACCGGGCTTGTCCTGCCACCAGTGGATCAGCGCGTCGCTGTTCCGCAGCCAGTCGATCGCCTGCCCGCCGCCGAGGCTCTTGGCGACGTAGTCGGTCTTCATTGGCGACCAGCCGGTCACCTGGCCGATGCCCTTGGCGATCTCCGAGGTGTATCGGGTGTACTGCTCGGAGGCTGGCAAGGCCTGGAGCGATGGCGGTACGATCGCTCGGTCTCTGAAGGCGTCGTAGTTCGACCGCGCGCTGTAGAACACGTCGATGAACGGGTTCGTGTAGGGCACGCTGTGCGCGTCCGCGAGCGCCTCGCCCCACTTCTTGAACAGGGTCGGATCCTGCCGGAATAGGTACTCCACGCCGTACTCGAAGGTGTCGGAGATGTTGCGCACCAGTCCGAACGGCTTGGGCGCGCTGGCCCAGTTGCCCTCGGGCCCTGCCGGGAAGAAGTTGTAGGCACGATGCCGGCGCCAGGGAGCCGCACCGAACCACTCCGGATCCTGGGCATTCAGGTAGGCGGTGCCGCCGCCGAACACGAGCCCAAGCCCGAGGGTCTTCACCCAGGCAACCCGGGACGTCTGGAGCTGATCGACCTCGGCTCGCGAAAGCTCCTCCCCGCGGGCGCGCTTCGCCTCCAGCTTCACCATGTCCCCGATCAGGGCCCGAGCCTCCTTGTCGGTGCCCTGGATCGTGGCTCCGAGGAACGGCACGAACCGGCGCACGACGGCCATGTCGGAGCCGGCGCGTCGGAAGTCGACGTACCCGTTTGCGTTGAAGGTGCCGTACAGCGCCGTGTTGAACGCGTCGTAGCCGAGCCCCTGTGCCTGCTTGGAGTAGCTCTGGAACAGTCCGGCTCGGGTAGCCGCCTCGGATAGCTCGGCGCCGTGGGCCGCCACGCCCGTGATGCGTCGCGGGTCCCACCACGCCTTCGCACGGAAAGCCTGCGAGCCCTTGCCGAAGGCGCTGCTCTCCACGGCCTCATGGATGGCACCGCCACCGAAACCGCCGAAGCCCAGATACCGCTCGAAGTCGCCGCCGTGGGTGGCGATGTCGAACAGACCCTGGATGGCCGAGACGAACGGGATGTAGCGCCGGGAGCCTGTGGCCACCGACGTGAACTGGTCGCGCACCGGGTTGCGGTAGATGAAGCCCAGGCTCTTCGTGACGCCGGCGCGGAGCACCTGCTGACCGATCTGGAGCACCGAGACGAACACGTTGCGCTCGGGCTCGGTGACGGTGTTCATCGCGTTGTAGAGCGCATGCCCGAACTTGCCGTCGGACAGCCGCAGGGCCCGGCGCTCGCCGTTCACGTAGTAGAACGTGATGGGCTCCTGCCCCGGCCGGATCGCCTCCTGGCGGAAGATGTGGCTGAACACGTCGTCGCCGAGCAGCCCTTCCGCCTGGTGGATCAGGGCGCCGAGATCGAGGTTGTCGACGTTGGCGCGGCTGCCGGCAGCGCGGAGCGCATCGACCACGTCGACCCGAACCGGCGACAGCTTGTTGGCCGGGATCGGTTCGGCGATGAAGCCGGAGCCCGGGCCGGTGATCTCGGCGAGGCGGGCCAGCGCCGTCTTCGTCTCGTTGATCGCGGCAGCCGTCTCGAGTTCATGCACACGGGCGTGGATCGCATCGAGCGGATTCATCACCGAGCGCTGCGAGCCGCGGAACGCCTTCATCATCGAGGCGCCGTCGCGCCGGCCGCTGCCGGAGACCCCCTCCCGCCCGAGGTCCTCCATGTCGCGCATCTTCGGCACGTAGTCGCGCCGCGCCATCGCCGAGTCGTAGTACTCCTTCGTGAACAGCCCGAGGTCGAAGTGGCGCTGCAGGAGGTTGGTCTGGAAGGCGTGGATCTGCGCTGCGCCCTCCGTGAAGGTCGGATACCGGGCCTCGTACTCGCCAACGGCCTTGGCGTAGTCGCCTGCCGAGAGCTTGCCTGGAGCGTTCGGGATCTCGCCAGCGGCGAAGCGCTCGTAGTCCGCGACCATGCTGCGAGCGGTCAGGTAGGCACCGAAGTCGTGCCACTGCTCGGGCGTCCAGCGCTTGCCGATCGCGGTGACGATCGCGCCCTGGAATGACGGCCCCTCGTGTTCGGTGCCGCGCGCCGCGCGTACCCCCCGGGCCAGCATCGCCTCCGCCACGGCTCGTGATCCCGACGCGAGGCTCCCGCGGATGTAGGCATCGTCCTGCGGCAGCAGGTTGAGGGTCTCGCCGGTATTTGCCCGATAGACCCGGGCGAGGGCCTCCTGAGCCCGGGCGATCGGATGCTGGCGCGAGACCATGTTGGTGTAGAGCGCGTCGCGCCACGAATAGAACACCGATCCGCTGGGGTCGGCTTCGGCAGCGCCGAGGTAGTCCGAGCCGAGCACCTTGAGCATCCGCCGGAACAGCCCGTCGGGCTTCGGGGTGATGACGTCCGACCCGACGACGGCGCCGCTGTCGGCCCGGTGGATCACATCGAGGTCGGTGCGCAGCCGGTCGAGCGCCGCAGCCTGCGCCGGCAGTGCCTCGCGCAGCGTGCGCTCCAGGTCGGCTGTCGTGTTCGGATAGGTCCGCTCGGCATAGGCCCGGTTCGTGGCGTAGAGCCGGAACAGCTCCGCGAAGGCCTCGGCGTCGCCGGTCGCCCCGGTGCCGGCGCCGAGCGGCGCCAGCTCGCCGCGGTTGCCGGTGACGACGGGATCGACCAAGGCGCGGGTCTGCGGGCTCTGCTGCAGGCTGTGCCCGACCTCGTGGATGGTCGTGTCGAGGTCGGCGAGCGATCGCACCCGGGCGACGCCGGTGCCGGTGTTGAACTGCCCGCGAGCGCCGGCCTGGACGCGGCCGGTGCGCAGGATCGTCTCGAAGTCGGCGGCGAACCTGGTGCCCAACTCCTCCAGGCGCTCGGGCCGCGCATCGCCCTCGATCGGCGCGGTGCCCTGATCCTCGACCGGCCGGCCCTTCTGGATCTGGTCCGGCTCCTCGATGCCTTCCTTCGGCGCGCGCTTGCGGAACAGCTCGTCGCTGATGCTCTCCGCTTCGGCCCGGACGTGGGCCTCGGCGGCACGGTTCAGTTCAGCCTGTCGAGATCCGGCTTCCCCTGCTTCGCCGAGGCCAGCGCGCGCTCCTCCAGCGTCTTGCCCTTCGCCACCAGATCGCGGTCCTTGTGCTGCCGGCCGACCGTCTGCTGTGCCCGCCCCATCGCGAGCGCGGCGGCGGTAGAGTAGCCCTTGCGCGCCTCCGTCATCGGCCCCTCCCCTGCGTGCGGCGATCTTCAGCAGATCGCCCGTCGTGACCTCGGGCAGGCCCAGCGCCAGCCCGTCCTCGGTGGTGATCTTCCGCGCCTCGGTCGCGTAGGCTCGAAGCGCCTCGGCGATCCGCGGCCCGCCGGCGGCCCGCCGCCCGTTCGGATCGTAGAACATGCGCATGAAGTCCTCGACCGGCTGCGCGAGCTGATCGAAGGCGTCCTGCTGCTTCAGGAAGGCGTCGAGGCGCTGGCCCTTGCCGCGTATGTCGGCGGTGCGGGTCACGGCCTCGAGGAGTTCGGCGGTCAGGTCGACGTCGGCTCGCACCGTGCCGGCCTCGATGCCGGCGCGCATCACGGCCCAGTCCGGCGCGGCCGCGGTCAGGGCGTTCGAGATCGATCGGACATCGTCGGCCGTCGCCTCGGTGATCCGCGACAGCACCGGGGCATCGCCATAGGCGCGCGCCAGGACGGCGTTGCGGACCCGCGTCAGGCCCTCGGCCGACAGGCCGCCCTCTGCGGTCGACAGGGCGCCCCGCTCCGCCTGTGGCAGCGCCTGGACGAAGCTGCGGACGAAGTCGCGGTTGGCGACGGCGCCGAGGTCGTTGGCGTTGCGGATCAGGCCGAGGCTGTCCGACGAGATCAGCCGGGCATCGGCCAGGGCGCGCTCCGGCGCCGACATCGCGAGGGTGGTGGTGCGGTTGGCGGCGTCGGTGAAGCTGCGCCGCTCTTCCGGCGAGAGGTCCGTGAGGCGCTGGCGCACCAGCACCGGCTCGTCGAAGCCGGAGACGTCGACGCCCTGCCGACCGAGCCAATCCCGGTAGCGGTCGGCCGCCTCGCCACCCTGCTCGTAGGCCCGGCGGATCGCGAGCACCCGGCCGTTGCCACTCTCCACCATGGAATCGCCGCCGACGATCGGCGCGCCGCGGTCGGCCTCCGCCGAGACGCCGAGGCGCTCCGGCTCGAGGTTCGTGGCAATGTCGCGGATCTGCTCCTGGCTCGCGGCGCGGTCGCGCTGGCGCGGCTGAAGCGCGGGGTCGAAGCCGGCATCGGCCGAGGTCTTCAGGTCGCGCGCCTCGACCACGATGGGGGCAACGCGGATCGGTTCACGGCCCGGCACGGTGACGCGGTGCACGCCCATGTCGGGAACCGGCGTGCCGATGAGGGCGCCAGCCTGCCTACGAGTCGGGATCGGGATTTCGACCTGCTCGCCCGTGCCGCGGGGATTGTGATAGGTGCCGCCGCGCCGCGCGCCGCTGACCCGCTCGCCCGTCAGGCGCTTGATCTGCGGGTTCTCCTCGACGAACTGCCGGAGGATCGTTGCCATGGCACGCGGGCCAAGGCTGTTCGAGAGCGGACGGTAGCCGAACGCCTCCGGCGCCTCGGAGTTGATCGACCGGACCTCCGCCGTGTCACCGTCGACCTTGATCACGACATCGCCGACCTTCTGGCCGTCGCGCATGATGTCGTAGACGCGACGATCAAGCTCGCCGGGGCGCTTCGGTGGCGCGTCGGGATCGAAGCGGCCGCCGCGCTTCAACTCGAACTTCGGCGCCGGCTCGCGCGTCACCCGCCCGGCCTCGCTGCCCTGCCAGCGCCCATCGAGGAACGCCTTCACCTCGGCGTCGAGCGGCGTGTGGCCGGCGACCTTGGCGTAGATCTTCCGCCAGGCGTCGGCGACGCCCGAGAAGAACCGCTCGACCACGCCGACCGGCTTCGCGTCCTGGGTCACCCAGCGCGACACCTGCTCCGCGAACCACTCCTCGAAGCTGTGTTGATAGCGGCCGGCCGACGTGCTCGCGGGGATCGGCTCGTCGCCCGTGCGCGGGGTCTTGATCCGCTTCGGCTGCCCGGCGTCGCCGAGCTTGCGCGTCGCGGTGACGGGGCGAAGCTGGTTGAGGCTGGTCGTGCCGGCGTCGCGGGCGGTCGCCGCCCGGAACGCGGCCTGAATCGCATCCTGCGTCTCGGCCGGCGCGGTGTCGTAGAGACGGAACTGGACCTCGTGGCCGAACTCGTGGACCGCGTTGTTCAGCGCGTGGTGCTCGGACAGGCCCTCGGCGAGCAGGATGTTGCCCTGCCGGTCGTTGGTGCCGAACAGCGGCGCGTCGTCGAACTTCGGCTTGGCGACGCTGACGCGCGGCGGCTCCATGTCGAAGCCGCGGGCGAGCTCGTCGAGCGTGCTCTGGATCTTTGGGGCCCAGGCCGGGGCGTCGGGCGCGGCAGCCGGGCGGATGTTGTCCCACTCGGCGCGGGTCGCGGCTTTGAAGGGCGGCGGCTCGGCGAGGGTGCTCGGCGGCGCGGACGCAGCCTCCGGCGCGGCGGGCTCGCGGATCGCTGCGGCGGGCTCGTCGACCGGCCTCGCAGGCTCGACCGGTTCTGTCTTCGGCGCATCGGTCGCCGCCTGCGCGGTCTGCTCTGCACGCCCATCCGCCTGCTCGCGCGACACGGGCGCCGCCGGGTCCGGCTCGGCCGCGGGCATTCCTTGCGCTGGCTCCTCGGCGTGCAGTGCGGCCTCTGCCGGCGCAGTGCGATCCAGACTGCCCGCCACTGCTTCCGGCTGCCCGCGAGCAGCATCACCGGCACCGGGTAGGGCCTCCCGGGGAAGGTCGATCCCGAGGGCGTCCTGCTGCGCACGTCGGCTGCGGACGAACTCCGCGACGCCACCGGCCGCCTTGCCGAGCGCCTCGCCGGCCTTGTGCGCACCAGCGCCGAGCAGTGCGCCAGCGACTGGTGCCAGCGCCGCCTCCAGCGGCTCGAAGTGCTCCTGGTCACCCGACGTGGTTCGGATGCCCTGCACCGCGAGGTCGGTCGCGCCGGCCTGGATGCCCATGGTCGCCGCGGCCTGTGCGGTTGCTCCGAAACCGCGGACCCCAAGCGCGCGAGCCGCGACGCTACCGCCGAAGCCAAGCAGGTTTGAGGGGGCCGCCATCTGCCCGGCCAGCGATCCGGCAACGCCGCGCGGCGTGATGTTGGTCGGAGCGAGGTCGTAGGCGATCTGATCGAACACCGTGTCGCGCGCGGCCAGCCGCGCCGCGTCCGCCCGCTCCGGCGTCAACTCCGGCACGAAGCCCGACCCGACCCCGATGGCATCGGTCTCCGGCATCGGCACGCCGCCGCGCGCGATGCGCAGGGCCTCCGCCTCGTCCAGAGAGCCCTCGATCGTGCCGCTGCCGAGCGTCCCGCGGAAGTTCTCGCCGAAGGTCATGCCCTGGCGCGGGCCCTGCCCTTCCGGGTCGAACCGGGTGCGGATGCGCGGCGGGGTCGGCTCTGGCGGCGGCATGCCGATCTCGTCGCGGAAGCCTGGCGGCAGCACCGCGTGCTTCTCCTCCTCGGCGGTCTCGAAATTCGGGACGATCAGGCCTTCCTCGAAGGGCGGCATCAGCGCTGGGCTCCCGTTCCGAGACGGCGGTCGATCTCAGCCAGTGCCCGCTTCGCGGTGCCGGCGCCGTAGGTCGCATCAAACTCGGTCAGCACGGCCGGGTCGGCACGGTTCTGGTGGAGGGCCTTCAGATCGGCGCCGGTCGCAGCGCCCTGCATCTCGGGCGGATCGGAGGTCTGCTTGCCGCCGGCGGGCGGGCGCCCGGTCGGCTGGGGAGA
>CAZZZJ010000012.1:0-20911 GCA_964658355.1 Beijerinckiaceae bacterium | reverse complement strand
AGCGGAAGACCTTGATGCATCCGATGTCGACCGGGATGTCGGCGTCCACGACCTTCGGTGCCCCCGGGCGCGAGACCGGGAGCCGCGCTACGGCCTCGTCCCGGCCGCGCGTCAGGTTCCGGGCGGCATTCGCCCAGTTCCGAACCGTCTCCGTCACGTTCGCACGCGTCATCGATCCGCTCCGCCCGTCTCGCCCGGTTCCCGCCGCGGCCCGCCTTGCCATCCGATCTGGGTCACACCGAGGCCGCATCTCGATGTCGGACTGCAACCGTGTCAAGCGACGACGGTCTTGCCAGCACCGTCGGGACTTGGAGGCGATCGGAGCGCGCTGTCTCGCCGATCGCCGGAAACGTTTCGGGCAAACGGCTCAAGGGCTGAAGATCAGGACGAGATAGACGAAGAACACGATCAGGTGCACCGCCCCTTCCAGCACCGTCGTTCGAAGGCCCGAGAACGTGAGGGTGCTCAAGATCAGCGTCACCGCGAGCAGCGTCATCTCGGTCGGCTTGAGGCCGAGGACCACCGTCTGCCCGGTGATCAGGCCGACCGCAAGCACGGCCGGCACGGTGAGCCCGATGGTCGAGGTCGCCGCGCCGAGGCAGAGATTGATCGCGCGCTGCAATTCGTTGCGGGCGACGGCCTTCAGCGCCGAGATCGCCTCCGGCGTGAACACGATCGCCGCGATCAGCACGCCCGAGAGCGCCGAGGGTGCGCCGAGCGCCGCGATGCCGTGGTCGAGGATCGTCGCGAGGCTCTTGGACAGGAGCACGATCGGCAGGATGTTGGCGATCAGCAGGATCGTATGCCGGACGATGCTGCCGGACGGCGCCTTCGACGGCGACGCGGCCGGCGTCGCTTCCGTCGCCGCCGATGCTCCGTCGTCCTTGAAGAAGTCGCTGTGGCGCCCGGTCTGGATCAGCAGGAACACGCCGTAGAGCGCGAGGGTGAAGGCGGAGAACGTCACCGCCTGAAGCGTCGTCAGGGTCCCGTCATGGGTCGAGGTGGTGAAGTTCGGGATGATCAGCGCCAGCGTCGAGAGCGGAATGATCACCGAAAGGAAGGCGGAAGCGCCTTGCAGGTTGTAGCTCTGCTGGTGGTGCCGGAGGCCGCCGACCAGCAGCCCGAGGCCGACGACCCCGTTCAGCACGATCATCAGAACCGCGAACATCGTATCGCGACCGAGCGTCGGCGCGTCCTTGGCGCCGAGCATCACCGCGGAGACCAGGGCCACCTCGATGACGACGATGGCCAACGTCAGCACCAGCGTCCCCAGCGGCTCGCCCAGGATGTCCGCGAGTTCCTCCGCCTCATGCACCACTCCGAAGGCGCACCAGAAGATCGCCACGAGCAGCCATGCGAACAGGCCGAGCGCCCAGAGCGGCTGGCTCAGGTCGCCGAGCCAGCCCTTGCCGAACCACGCGAACGCGCCGACCGTCGCCCACGCCACCGCCAAACGCGCCATGCCCATCCGTCGTCCGATCCGTTCGAAGGCCTCTCGCATCCGAGGGACGATGCTTAGGCGATCGGGATGGGTTGCGCACATGCAACCGCCCTATGCGGGCCAAGGCGTGGCGGAAATTCCGCGAAGCCGCTAGAGGTGTGGCTTCGCAACCCGAGTCGAGACCGGTGAGCCTGACAGAGAGCCGCGCCCAGCGCCGGTTCTGACGGGACGGACGGTCGTGAAAGCCCCGTACCGTGCCGTTTCCTGCCCTTCCCGCCCCCTTCGCGCGGGCGCTCGCCGACCATGACTACGCCGAACCCACGCCGGTGCAGAGCGCCGTCCTCGAAGCGGCCGCCGACGGCCGGGACCTTCTCGTCTCGGCTCAGACCGGTTCGGGCAAGACCGTCGCCTACGGCCTCGCCATGGCCGGCCTTCTCCTCGACGGCGCCGAGATGCTGGCGCCCGCCGGCGCACCGCTGGCCCTGGTCATCGCGCCGACCCGCGAACTCGCCCTGCAGGTCCAGCGGGAGCTGATGTGGCTCTACGGCCCGGCCGGCGGCCGCGTCACGGCCTGCGTCGGCGGCATGGACCCGCGCCGCGAGGCCCGCGCCCTGAACGAAGGCACGCACATCGTCGTCGGCACGCCCGGGCGCCTGCGCGACCATCTCGAGCGCCGCACGCTCGTCACCGACCAGATGCGCGCCGTCGTGCTCGACGAGGCCGACGAGATGCTCGACCTCGGCTTCCGCGAGGACATTGAGTTCATCCTCTCGGCGACGCCGCACGAGCGCAGCACCTTCTTGTTCTCGGCGACGCTGCCGAAGGCGATCGACAGCCTCGCTGCCCGCTACCAGCGCGACGCGCTGCGGCTCGCGGTGAAGAGCGAGACGAGGGGCCACGCCGACATCGCCTATCGGGCGGTCCGCGTGGTGCCGCGGGAGATCGAGCACGTGGTGCTGAACCTGCTCCGCGCCGCCGACGCGCCGACGGCGATCGTGTTCTGCAACACCCGAAACGCCGTGCGCCATCTTCAGGCGAGCCTGACCGAGCGTGGGTTCTCCACGGTGGCGCTGTCCGGCGAACTCGGCCAGGGCGAGCGCAACGCCGCACTCCAGGCGCTCCGCGACGGCCGTGCCAAGGTGTGCGTCGCGACCGATGTCGCCGCCCGCGGCATCGACCTGCCGGGCCTGTCGCTCGTCATCCATGCCGACCTGCCGCACGACGCCGAGGTGCTGCAGCACCGCAGCGGCCGCACCGGGCGCGCCGGCAAGAAGGGCACCAGCATCCTGCTCGTTCCGAATGCCCGCCGCCGCCGCGCCGAGCAGATGTTCCAGCTCGCCAAGATCACCCCGGAATGGGGGGGGCCGCCCTCGGCCGACGAGATCCGGCGGCTCGACGGCGAGCGCATGCTCGAGGATCCGCTGTTCACCGAGGCGCCGGGCGAGGAAGACCTCGCGCTCGCCGAGACTCTGGTCACCGGCCGTACGCCGCTCGAACTCGCCGCCGCGCTGGCCCGCGTCTACCGCACCCGCCTTCCGGCGCCGGAGGAGGTCACCGACCCGGGCGACAATTCCGGCCGCGGCACGGCGAGCCGCCCACCCTACGACCCGATGGACCCCGAGCGGATCGCTGCGATGGGGCCGGCGGTGTGGTTCCGTCTGAACCTCGGCCGACGGGACAATGCCGACCCGCGTCGCCTCCTGCCGATGCTGACACGCCGCGGCGGCATCGACCGCCAGGAGATCGGCGCGATCCGCATCTTCGATCGGGAGACCAAGTTCGAGGTCCGCGGCAACGCCGCCTCGCGCTTCGCACAGGCCTTCGCCCGCAACGGCTCGCCGGAGATTCAGGTCGAGGCGCTGGTGGGCGATGCGCCCGCCGCCGAGCGCAAGGGACCGGCCGGCTTCAAGAGCCCGCGTGCTGCCAAGCACGAGCGCCACGTCGGCAAGCCCGAGGGCGCCAAGCCCTACGCCCGCAAGCCGCGAGCCTGAGCCGCGAACGGACGCGCCGCACGCGCGGCGTCCGCGGACATCGTCCCGACCGTCAGAACCGGTCGGGGATGCCCTTCACCGCGTCGCCCAGGGCCTCGACGCTCTCGCGCAGCTTGCGTCCGGCCGGCGCGAACGACGGCACCTTGATGCCGAAGACCTCGGTGTCTTCGTCCGGGGCTCGCGGGTCGGCGGCGGCCGCGTTCGCCTCGACGGCTGCGGGCTTCTGGGCCGCGGGCTTCTCGGCGACCGACTTCTTGGCCGCTGGCGGCTTGGCATGCGCCTCGATCCGCGGTTTCGCCTTGGACATACCGGGCTTGAGAGCCTCCGGCTTGGCGGCTTCGGCCTGACCCGCTTCGCCGTGCGCGGTGGCCGGATCGGTCACGACGCCCCCGGGGTTCTCCGGCGGCAGGGCCGCGTAGGTGGCGTTTCCGGTCTTGGCACGCACGGTCTCGCCTGCGAGCGGCGCGATGCCGGGTACGGTGCGGGCCGGCGGGACGAGAATCACCTGCCGAGCCGGCCCGATCACCGGCACGTTCACGATGGGCGGTGGCGGTCTCGACGTTGAGGCGGGTGTCTCGGTCTTGCTTGCAGCGGCGGGCAGCGGTGCGACGGCATCGGGGACCGTCGCCGCGCCGGCCCGGAGGTTCGGTTCGATCCGCGCCTCGACGACCGGCGGCGCGGCCGGCTCGGGCGGCAGGATCTCGCGGATCTTCGGGACCGCCGATCCGCTCCCGGTCGCCAGCGCCGGCAATCCGTCCTTGAGGTCCGGCCAGTCGGCGGCTTTCCGGCTGATGACGATCAGCGGCGCCCGCTGCGGGCCGGCAAGACCCGACAGGTACGTGCTGGCAGCGCTTGCGAAAGCGCCGGTTCCGGCAACGCCGAGCGCGCCGAACAGCGCGATCCGGGTCCAGCGGCGACCCGCGACCCGTTGCCGAGGGGCTTCGGGTGCGCGTCGGGTTTCGGAGGGGTCGAGGGCAAGATCAATCATCATCAGGGGTCGATCGTGGCGCTGGGTTGCATCGGGTACGCGAGACGGATGCGACCGGCCTCCCCCATCACGGCCGCGCCGCTTCCGTCAACGTATCGGAGGCGGGAATAGGATTGGACTGAGACCCGGCAATACGGCGCAACGATGTCGACCCGCATTCGGCAAGCCTAATGCTGACGCGGACGTCAGACTTATTTTGTGGAGAACTCGTTCCCGCCTGGAGGTCTTGCGTAGACGGTGCGTGCTTAAGAACTCGTATCAGCTTCCGTTTCGACCTCGGCGGCGCTCAGCCCGGATGGGCGAGATGGCGGGCCTGCGCATGCACGACCCGCGCGATCGCCCGGGTCCATCGGTTCTCCAGGTCGACGTGGGGCGGTGCGCCGGCCGCGAAGGCCGCCTTCAATGCCAGACCGCCCGGGTCTCCCCAGCGCGCGAGCAAGGTCTGGAACGCCGCGTGTCGCGCACGATCGAACGGACGCGGCCGCCCGGCCTCGTCGCGGCAGGGATGCGGCGGGTAGAGATGGGCCGCCGGGACCAGCCCCGGTGGGATCGGTGCGGTCGCCACATGGGTTAAGCGCCGGCGCAGGATCTTCGGCACGAGGTAGGCACGCGGCCCGAACGGATCGGCTTGGCAGCCGCCGATCACTTCGATCCGCCCGAGGGGCCCGACGACGAGCAGGTCGGCGTGCCCGGCCGCCAGCTCCGGCCGGATCACGGCATCGAAGTCCGGCGCCGCGGCGCCTCGATACGCACGGAGACGTTCCAAGGTTGCCGCTCGTTCGGTCCTGATCCGGACGGAGGCCTGTGCGAGGCCGAGCCCAAGATCGAAGCACGCGGCGTCCCGTCGCGCCGGATCGAGGGCGTCGGCGTCAGGCGCGAGTTCGGTGAAACGCGTGCATGGCGCGGCGATGGAACGCGCCGCCGGAAGGCACAGGGCGACGGCGTGGCTCCACCCATCGCCCACCGGCATCTCATAGGCGACCGGCCGTACCGCCTCGGGCAGCGTCAGCGCGATACCGCCACGGCCGGTCCGCAGGCCCGGCCGGCCGTCTCCGAGCGTCGAGAACGGTTCGTCCGTCCGCCTGCGGAACTCGGCTGCGGCTCCGAACGCGCCGAGGCTCCACCCGGTCTCCTGGGCGGCGAGCGCGGTGAGGAGGATGTCGCGGTCGGTCCCGTCGAGAGGCATCATCGGAACGGCTACGCCGGTCGAACCCGTCGCTCAAGTCGGGCATCCGACCGACGGTCGCGATGTGGACGGAATGCTGGGCGCACATCCACGGCATGGACTTCGCCGCGCCGCGCCGTCACCCTCGGTGTCGTGAGTGCCAGAACCGTTCCCATCGCGTCGCAGGCGGACGACGCCCTCGGTGCCGCCTCCCCTGCCCCGCACCAGGCGCCTCCCGCCGTCGGCTTGTGGAGCGGCTGGTCGACGCGCGCCCGGTTGATCGCCGTGGTCCTCGCCATCGACGTGGTCGCCGCGCTGGTGTCCTGCGGCGTCATCGTGATCAACGCCCGCACCGCCGTGAAGGTCGAGACGCGGGCGTCGCTGTCGACCGTGGAGTCGCTCGTCGCCGATACCATCCGCCTCCTCGAAGCGGCCCCGACCGAGCGGCTGCTCCAGACCCTCGACCTGCGCTTTCAAGTGTTGCGCCATGTCCGTGTCACCGTGCGCGATGCCGCCGGCGAGACCGTTGGCGCGCCGATCGGACAGCCGCGGCAGGACAAGGCCGCGCCGGCCTGGTTCGCAGAGCTGATCATTCCGAAGATCGAGCAGCACGAACTGCCGATCGTCACCGCCGGCCGCACCATCGGAACGGCGCGAATCACCACGCAGCCGATGGACGAGATCGATGAGATTTGGGTCTATGCGCGCGCGCTGTCGCTGACGACGTTCTGCATCAACGCGGCGATGCTGGCGGCCCTCTACCTCGCCCTCGGACGGGTGCTGGCGCCGCTCGGCCGCCTCGCCGACGGCCTGACCCAGCTCGAGCGTCACGATTACACCGCACGGCTGGAGAACCCGTCGACCCACGAATTCGCGGTGATCGCCACGCGATTCAACCAGGTCGCGGAAGCCCTGAGCGCCGTCCGCGCGGCCAACGGACGCCTCAAACGACAGCTTTTGACGGCGCAGGACGACGAGCGGCGTAGCACGGCACTGGAACTGCACGACGAGTTCGGGCCCTGCCTCTTCGCGTTGGAGGCGAACGCGGCTTCCATCGGCCGGCTCGCCACCGGTACGGCCGAGCCGGATCGGGAGAAGCTCGCCGTGCGCGCGTCCGAGATCGCGTCGATCGTCGGCCAGGTGCAGAGTCGGAACCGCGACCTGCTGAACCGGCTTCGGCCGCATGCCCTCGGGCAGGTGCCTCTCGCGGAGTGCCTCGACCTGCTGCTGCGCGACTTCACCCGCCGGCATCCCGAGACCGCCTTCACCGGGCGGTTCATAGGCTTGGCTCGCGGCTACGGCGACCTCGCCGATCTCACGGTGTTCCGCTGCATCCAGGAGAGCATGACCAACGCCGTGCGTCACGGGCGCGCCGCGACGGTCACCGCGGAGGTTCGCGACGCGGACGGTTCGCTCACCGTGTCGGTGGCGGACGACGGCAAGGGCTTCGACGCGGGTCACGGCACGGGGTTGGGACTCTCGGGAATGCGGGAGCGCGTCGAAGCCCTGGACGGCACTTTTATGCTTGACAAGGCCCCCCCCGGCGCCGTTGTCCGCATCATCATTCCCGTGGATCCGCACCGGGGCGACGATTCCGGCCTGGTTCGATCCGCATGAGTGGCCTCACCATGAAGTCCTTGGCCCGATGAACGCCTTTTCCATGAAGCCCGTCGCCGTCGAGACCCGGATGCCGGTCCTCGTGATCGACGACCATCCGATCGTGCTGCAGGGCTGCCGACGGGTGCTGGAGGATGCCGGCATCGAGACGGTCGCCGAGGCGACCACCGTGGTCGGCGGCTATCGGGCGTTCCATCGCCTGCGTCCGCCGATCGTGATCTGCGACCTGACGTTTCAGGGCAGCGGGCTCGCCGGCCTCGGCTTGATCCGCCGCATGTGCGCGGTCGAGCCCAAGACCCGCATCCTGGTCTTCAGCATGCACAACGATCCGGTGATCGTGGCGCGCGCGCTGGAGGCGGGCGCGCTCGGCTACGTGCTCAAGGACCATGCCTCGGCCGAGCTGTTCGAGGCCTTCGAGAAGGTCCGCGTGGGGCAGGTCTATCTCGACCGGCGGCTCGCGACCGAAGTCGCCATGCTGCGCACCGACGCCCGTCGCACGCCCGAATCCCAGCTGACGCCGCGCGAGCAGCAGATCCTCGCCAGACTCGCTCAGGGCAAATCCTACGGCGCCATCGCTGCCGACCTGTCGGTGAGCTACAAGACCGTGACCAACGCCTGCTCGCAGATGCGCCAGAAGCTCGGCGTCCGCACGCTCGCCGAACTGATCCACGTCGCCGTCACCGAGGCGCAGCGCCAGGGCTGACCGTCTCGCGGGCCGTTGCGCTTGCCCGCGACGCTCGGACAGGGCGGCTCTCGAAGCCAGGGAAGTTCGAACGATGGACAATGCGGGCGCGGACACCTTTTCCCGGGCGACGTGGCTGCGCAACGCGGCGCTCTACGACGCCATCAGGACGATGCCGTTCAACACGGAGCTCGCCGCCGGCACGCTCGGCCAGGAGCGTTTCAAGCACTACATCGTCCAGGACGCCCACTACCTGATCGGCTTCGGCCGCGCCTTGAGCCTCGCCGCGGCGAAGGCGCCGGAGCCCGAGGGCATCGTGTTGTTCGCCAAGGCGGCGGAAGAGGCGATCGTGGTCGAGCGTGCGCTCCACGGCGGCTTCTTCCGCGACTTCGGGATCGGACCCGACACCTTCGCCGCGACACCGCTGACGCCGGCTTGCGACCATTACGTCTCGTATCTGCTGGCGACTGCCTATGCCGAACCGTTCGAGGTCCTGCTGGGGGCGCTCCTGCCGTGCTTCTGGATCTACGCCGAGGTCGGCCTGGATATCCTGGCCCGCGAGAGCGCCGACAATGCCTATCACGCCTGGATCGACACCTATTCCGGGACGGATTTCCAGGAGGCTGTCGCACGGATGATCGCAGCGACAGACCAAGCCGCCCGGAACGCGTCTCCCGTCATGCGCGAGCGCATGCACAAGTCCTTCACGCACGCCACGCGGCTCGAATGGATGTTCTGGGACAGCGCCTACCGTCAAGCCGAATGGCCGGTGTGACGGCGCATCCGCAATCGCGCCTTGCTGCCGTGGCCGCGGACTGACCGCCTCTTCGGATGAATTCGGTGTCGGCGGCTTCGACCAGACCTTTGCGGTTTTCTGCTGAACGTCGTTGCAACGCTTCCCGATCCGCCGCGTTGACGCCACAAATATGGAGGCCGATGTGCAACAGACTTGGATGACCCTCCCCGAAATCGCGCTCCGTCGCCACATCTCGATCGACGACGCCCAGGCCCTCGTCGACGCCGCGAATTGCCCGAAGGTCTTCAAGACCGACGCGACGCTCTATTTGATCTGAGCCTCGGGGCACGCCGCTCATCGTTTCCGAGATCGCGTGCTGGAGGCAGACCCCGCTTCGGGCCGCTGTCGCTCAAGACGAAGGTTGCGACCATCGAGGCCGATTGCTTGGACCTGCAATCGGGTTTGTGTTTCTATAGCGGAGCTTGATCGCAGCATCCCGGCCTTGAGGTCTATCATCGCCGTCGGCAATTGCTACGGAATGAGGTTACTCGGGGTCCTCGGGTCATGACCGGGCGGACCCCGTCGAGGCGTTTTTCGTACGTAAGTTTCTGGCAAACCACCGAATGCACCGCGGCGAGGGCGCAGCACACCTGACGATAGGCTGCAGTGTCGACGCGTCGGTCGGCCCACCGTCGCTCGTGGATCTCGGCGGACGATCGGCCGTTCGTCAGCCAGTTTTCGACTGGGGCATGCCGCTTGTCCTGGCCGCACGATTTTCCGACATAGTCGCCGATGTCCTGCGCAGGGTGTTCGCGGGCCACGAAGACTTGTCCATCTTCGCCACCCGAATGCCGGATCGGAGCGCGTCCCTTCGGCGACCCCGGTGCTGTGAAGCAAGGCCGCCCGGGACACGACCGCCCTCGCCGTAGCCGCCATCGCCGTATGTCCCGGCCTTTCGGTGCCCCCGACTCCCTTTCGGGCGCCCGGTTCCCACGCATTCGGATGCTGCGTCGGCAGAGAGATCGGTCCCGGATCCTCGTCGCCGCGTTCGGCACGGCGACGGCTAGGCGCCGGGAACGACTTCGAAAACCAATTCAACCTGAACGCCGTCGGCTATCGAAAGGATCGGGATCAGGATAGAGGCTCCCCATCGAGGATGAGGAAGACCTGATGAGCATGGACGGCGCCGGGGTCCTCAAGCGGACGCTCACGGAAGACGAGGCCGCCATCCTCGATGCCTGGAACGCGTCCTTGCGTGAAGGGACCTCCCTGCAGAGCGGCCGCATCCGCGAGGCCGAGCTCCTGACGCAGGCAAGGACCGTATTCGGCCAGTTGCGGGACGGTCTCGCGGCCGGCGGCGTGGATGCGAGCGGCGAGGCCTACGCGCCCCTCCGCGACACCCTCGCCGACATCTCGCGCTCGCGGGCGATCCAGGGCTTCACCCCGACCGACACCGCCAACTTCGTGTTCTCGCTCAAGGAGCCGGCGTTCGAGGCGCTCAAGAGGGCCCATGGGACGGACGCGTCGCAACTAGCGGCGGGGACCTGGGCCGCGAACAAGGTGCTCGACCACCTCGGCCTTCACACGATGGAGGTGTTCCTGGCGAGCCGGGAAGAGGTGATCGGGCGCCAGGGACAGGAGATCGCCGAGCTTTCGACCCCGGTCGTGCGCCTCTGGGACGGCATTCTGGCACTTCCCCTGATCGGCACCCTCGACAGCGCCCGGACGGGCGTCGTGATGGAGAACCTGCTCCAGGCCATCGTCGACGAGGAGGCCGAGATCGCGATCATCGACATCACCGGCGTCCCGACCGTGGACACCCTGGTGGCGCAACATTTGCTCAAGACCGTCGCGGCGGCGCGCCTGATGGGGGCCGACTGCATCGTCTCCGGCATCCGGCCGCAGATCGCGCAGACCATGGTCCATCTCGGCGTCGAGCTGAACGTCGTCTCGAAGGCCACCCTGGCCGACGCCTTCGCGGTCGCCCTGAGGCGGACCGGCCGCAAGGTGGTGCGCCAGCAGGGCTCCATAGAGGGGCGCGGCTGACGCCATGGACCGCATCCCGATCCTTAAGCTGGGTGGCGCCCTCATCGTCACCATCCAGGTCGACATGCACGACCGCCTCGCCCTCGCCCTGGAGGAAGACTTGACGGCGATGATCGCGCGCACCGGCGCGCGCGGCGTTCTGCTCGAGATCTCGGCCTTGGAGATCGTCGATTCCTTCATCGGGCGCATGCTGGTGAGCATCGCCGCCGTCTCGCGCGTGCTCGATGCCGAGACCGTGGTCGCGGGGATGCGCCCGGCGGTCGCCATCACCCTGGTCGAGCTCGGCCTGGAACTGACCGGCATCAAGACCGCCCTCAACGTCGAGCGCGGCATGGCGCTGATCCAGGCAAGACTCGCCGAGGAGGACGATGGACACGGGAGCGACCGTGACCGTCACGAGGACTGAGGCCTTACCCATCCGCTCCGGCGACGACGTGGTCCGCGTCCGCCAGCGCGTGCGTGCGCTTGCCGTCGAGATCGGCCTCGGGCTCGTCGACCAGACCAAGATCGTGACCGCGGCGAGCGAGCTCGCGCGCAACGCCCTCGACTACGGCGGGGGTGGCGACGTCCACGCCGAGATCGTCCAGGCCGGGGCGCGCAGGGGACTGCGCCTAACCTTCGTGGACCAGGGGCCGGGCATCGCCGACATCGCGCAGGCGATGACCGATCACTACACCTCCGGGGGCGGCCTCGGCCTCGGCCTCGGCGGAGCCAAGCGGCTCTCCAACGAGTTCCACATCGAGTCGGCGCCCGGAGCCGGCACGCGGGTGATGATCGCACGGTGGAAGTGAGCATGCACCGGATCACCGTCACGGAGGCGAGCCAGGTGTCCGAGGCGCGGCGACGCGCCGTAGCCGTCGCCCAGGCGATTGGCTTCGACGAGACCGCTTCCGGACGGGTGGCGCTTGTCGTCACCGAGCTCGCCACCAACGTTGTCAAGTACGGCGTGCCGGGTGAGATCTTGGTCGGCACCTACGAGGACGGGACCGGCTCGGGCGTCGAGATCCTCGCGCTCGACAAGGGCAGCGGCTTCCAGGACCTCGGCCAGGCCATGCGCGACGGTCATTCCACCGGTGGCAGCGCCGGCGAAGGTCTCGGGGCGGTGCGTCGCCTCTCCGACGCCTTCGACATCGCGTCCCGGCCCGGCCTCGGCACGGCGGTCCTGGCGCGCCTTTCCATTCTCAGGCACTCCGCATCGGAGACTGTGCCCGGCTTCGGCGCAGTGACGGTGCCCCTGAAGGGTGAGACGGCGAACGGCGACGCCTACGCCGTCCGCGAACGGGACGACGGCTGGACCGCCATCGTGGCGGATGGCCTCGGCCACGGACCGGAGGCCGCCAAGGCGTCCGAAGAGGCGCTCAAGCTTTTCCGTCGCCATCGCGACGCGCCGCCGGCCGCGATCCTCGGCGCCATCCATGCGGGTCTCTCCCATACCCGTGGCGGCGCGATCTCCGTGGCGCGCTACGCGAGGGATCGTGGGACGCTCGCGCTCGCCGGCATCGGCAACGTCGCGGGGGCGATCATCTCCGGCACGACGATCAAGCGAACGGTCAGTCTGGCCGGGACCGCGGGACACGCGGCCCGCCGCATCCAGGAATTCGAGTACCAGATGCGTCCGCAAGACGTGTTCGTGCTGTGCTCGGACGGCATCGCGACGAGTTGGTCTCTCGACGCCCATCCCGGTCTCGCCGGGGGCCATCCGACGCTGGTGGCCGGGGTGGTCTACCGCGACTTCGCCAGGATCAGGGACGACGCGACCGTTCTCGTCGTGCGCGGAGACGCGGCGTGAGGTGGCCGCTCCTGACCAGCTCCATCGAGCACGAGGACGACATCATCGTGGTCCGCCAGCGCGTGCGCGGGCTGGCGGCGCGCCTCGGCTTCGGCGTTCAGGATCAGACGCGCATCGCCACGGCCGTGTCCGAGATCGCCCGCAACGCCTACGGTTACGCCGGCGGCGGCCGGGTCGAGTACGGCCTCGACGAGGAGAACGGCGGCCAGACCCTGGTGATCCGCATCGTCGACCGGGGGCCTGGGATCCCCCATCTCCAGGAGATCCTGGAAGGGACCTACCGCTCGACGACGGGGCTCGGCATCGGGATCACCGGATCCCGCCGCCTGATGGATCGCTTCGAGATCGAGTCCAAGATCGGACATGGGACGCTCGTGACGTTCGGGATGCGGTTGCCTTACGGCGCCCGGTCCTTCTCCGGTTCGACTTTGGCGACCATGGCCGAGGACGTCGCCCGGTCCCGGACCACCGAACCGGCGACCGCCCTGCGAGAGCAGAACCGCGAACTCCTGCGCAGCCTGTCCGAACTCGCGGAGCGCCAGGATGAGGCCCAGCGCCTGAACCGCGAGCTCGCCGAGACGAACAGAGGTGTCGTCGCGCTCCATGCCGAGCTTGAAGCGCAGGCCGCACTCTTGCGGGAGGCCGGGGCGCTCCTCGAAAGCCAGGTCGCGGCCCGCACCGCGGAACTCGCGCAGGCGAACGCCCGGCTTCTGGCCGAGGCGGTCGAGCGGGAGCGGATGGAACAGGACCTGCGGCAATCGCAAAAGCTCGAAGCGGTCGGGCAGTTGACCGGCGGCGTGGCGCACGACTTCAACAACCTCCTGACCATCATCCGCTCGTCGGTCGACTTTCTGCGCCGACCGGACCTCCCGGAGGTCCGGCGCAAGCGCTACATGGACGCCGTTTCCGACACCGTCGACCGCGCCGCCAAGCTCACGGGACAGCTCCTGGCCTTCGCGCGCCGCCAATCCCTGAAGCCCGAGGTGTTCGAAGTCGGCGAGCGCCTGCGTGGCGTTGCCGAGATGCTCGATACCATCACCGGTGCGCGCATCCACGTCCGGGTCGAGGCCTCGGACAGGCGGACTTTGGTGCGCGCCGACCTCAACCAGTTCGAAACTGCCCTGGTGAACATCGCCGTCAACGCTCGCGATGCCATGGACGGGAGCGGAACTCTGACGATGCGTGTGGTGGCCGACCAGGCTCTGCCGACGATCCGTGGCCATGCCGGCTCGCGCGGGCCGTTCGCCGCGGTCTCCCTCACCGACACCGGCTCGGGAATACCTTTGGAGGTGCTCGGGCGCATCTTCGAGCCCTTCTTCACGACCAAGGACATCGGGCGCGGCACGGGTCTCGGTCTTTCGCAGGTTTTCGGCTTCGCCAAGCAGTCCGGGGGCGACGTCGACGTGACGAGCGCGATCGGCGAGGGCACGACCTTCACCCTCTACCTGCCCGAGGTCTCGGCCCAGGCGACCGAAGCCGTCGTGGCCGACCGCGACGCCGACCTATCGCCTGCGGGCCTTGGTCAGCGCATCCTGCTGGTGGAGGACAACCTGGAGGTCGGAAGCTTCTGCTCGCAAATCCTGGAGGATCTCGGATACGCGCCCGAATGGGTCGTCAACGCCGAGGAGGCTCTCGAACGCCTCGGGACTGACGGGGCCGACTTCCATGCCGTCTTCTCCGATGTCGTCATGCCGGGAATGGGCGGCATCGAGCTCGCCAAGGTGCTGCGCATCCGCATTCCCGCCCTTCCGGTGGTCCTCGCCTCCGGCTACAGCCATGTCCTGGCCCGCGAGGACAGCCACGGCTTCGAGGTGCTCCACAAACCGTATTCGGCCGCGCAGGTCGGCCGGGTCCTGCACCGGATAATCGGTGCCTCGCACACCTCCGCCGACTCCGAGGAGTGCGGCGGCTAAGGCAGCGATCGACGCCATCGGCCGAGACCGTCGAACGCGACCGGCTCGTCGCCATCGACGGTTACGCCGTCCGCGGTACGTCGCCCACCTGAGTTCCGACGGAATGGTTCAGCCGGCCCGCGCTGTCAGGGCGACGCCCGTCGCGCTGATCAGCCCGGCGGCCAGCGGACGGCGATGATCCAAGGCACGGTCCGGCTTCGCCGGCTGTGGGACGGAACCCAACGCCTCGGTTTGCTGGCATGTCCCAGGAAGGCCCGACATCCCCGTCATTCCGGCATGCCAGGTGCGTCGTCCATATCCCGCGCCTTTCTCCCGGACCCGAACCGGCCGGCACGTCCGCTTCCCGGAAGTTTTTGTCGCGATCTGTATCGGCTCGAACGAGCCCGTGACGGTTCGCGACGAAAACGGGGCTTTCCGGCAAATCCCTGCGACAGGCCGGCGGCAAGATACGGGCATTCGAAACACTGCTTTGGGAGACGAAGCGATGACGAAGGAAGCGGTACGCGCCCCCACCCTGTTGAAACGGCTTCTGCCCGCGGCCCTGCTCGCGGCCGGTCTGGCGGCGCCTTTGGCCACCGCCGGCACGGCCGAGGCCCGAGACGGCTGCGGGCTCGGGTTCCATCGCGGGCTCTACGGATACTGCCGGCCCAATCTCGGACCGAGGGTGTTCTACCGCCCGTATGTCTACCGGCCCGCATTCTACGGACCTCGGCGGTTCGGCTGGGGCGGTCCGCGCTGGCACCGCTGGGGCGGGGGCTACGGACGCGTCGGCTGGCACGGAGGGTGGCACCGCGGCTGGCATCGCCATTGGTGATCCCGTCGAGGGCATCGAGGATCGGGGCCGTGCCGCCCGACACGACCCCGGAACGAACCGGCGACGCGAGGGTGAGATCATGACGAAGGCCCTCGTCTGCCTGGCCCTGGCCCCGCTCATGGCTGGAGGTGCCGCCTTGGCTCAGACGCCCGCCGGCAGCGATCGGTCAATGGGGACCAGAACCGCCGGCGTCGATCTGCCGACATTCCTCGCACGGAACCGCACCCGGATGATGCGCGCCGATGCCGACCATGACGGGCGCGTCAGCCGGGCGGAGCGACGCGATCGCGCAAAATGAACCGAACGCCCGGGACCAGGGTTCGGGAACCGGTCTTTCACCGGGCACGGCCAGCGCACCGCACCCTCAGGAACGAAGGAATCAACATGAAACTCACAGGTCTCATCGTCGGCGGTTTCGCGACCCTGCTCGTGGCAGGCGGAGCCCAGGCTCTTCCCATGCCGGGCGGCGGGATCGGCCTCGACGCACCCATCGTCCAGGTCCGCGCCGGTTGCGGCTTCGGCGCCCATCGCGGTCCGTTCGGCGGCTGCCGGCTGAACCGCGGGCCCCGGGGCGCTATGAGGCAGGCCATCACCGGCGCGCCCCGCGGTTGCCCGCCCGGTCTCTATCGCGGTCCGGGCGGTCGCTGCCGCCGCTGACGCCGATCCTTCGGTCGTTTTCCCAGCGAGCGCTTGACGCTCACACACCCTCGCCCGGTGACCAAGCCGGGCGGGGACAGGCGGTCTTAGCCTGTCGCAGGCGTCGGTGGCGTCGTCCCGCCCGTGGGTCTGGGCGATGAGCCTGGGCAATGACCATGCGACGATGTTGGTGACCGCTGGACGCACGGAGCGTCGTGGTTACCGACGAGACCCGGCCTTGCCCGCTCCATAGCGCGTGAACGCGATCGTCCAGGAGCCCACGCGAAGGGTGGTATCCATGTCGGATGGCGTCCGGACTCGATCGATCGGTCAGGACGGATTCCGTCTTCCGGCCGCCAGGGTCGCCCGGTCCATCACCTGCACCTGCCCTCGCCGGACCTCCACGCGGCCCTCGTCGGCCCACTCGCCCAGGATGCGGCTGACGACCTCGCGCACGCTTCCCACGTCCGAGGCGAGTTGCTGGTGGGTCTTCCAGACGATCCCGTCCACATCGGCCTCGACCAGCAGGCGCCTCGCGAGCCTCTGCTCCAGGGGCGCGAAGGCGACCTCCTCGACCAGGTCGAACATCCCGGACAGCAGCTTGGTGTAGTCGTCGAGGACGAAGTCCCGGAACGCGTCGCTCTCGCGCATCAACTGGCGGAATGTGTCCGCCGGCAAAGCGGCCAACTCGGTCCGGGCCTCCGCGACGCTCTGCGCCGGAAAGCCCCCGCCCGACAGCAGGCACTGGGTGGTCAGCACGCAGGTGCCGCCGGCGCCGACCTTGTAGATCAGCATCTCGCGGCCGCCTTCCGACATCCGGAACACCCGGGTCCTGCCGTCGATGCACATCAGGTAGTTCGCGCAGGCGTCCTGAAGTTCGTAGGCAATCGCGCCTGCCTCCAGCACCGGAAAATGCACTGTGCCGCGCGCGATCTGCAGGTGGTTGGCGCTGAACCCTCGGACCAGCGGGAACCGCTCGATCCAACGCTCGACCTGATGGGCGCTCTGCATGGTCGTCTCCCGGGGACAGGCGGTCTTTAAATGCCACCGTGGCCCTGATGGTGCGTTCTTATTCCTGAAACCGCGGCCCTCGGTGATCTGGGTCACAGACGGTCGGAACGGCCTTCGATACCACTCTCAACCACTGAACAAAAAACCGTTCGGGCATCGCCGCGAGGAAGCAGAAGCTTTCCGCGGGCCGGAGCGCAACCAACCGGGAGAAACCATGCGCCGCCTCGGCCCCCTTCTTCTTGCCTCCATCCTCCTGGCTGCGCCCGCCCATGCCGAGCAGGACCTGCTCCTGGGCGCCGACATGAACTCCGCGGCGATGACCAAGGCAGAGATGACCCGCGCCGACGTCGAGGCGCTGATCGCGAAGGCGGACGGCAAGCCGATCGATCTCTCCGACAAGGCGCTCGCCGGCCTCGACCTGTCCAGCCTGAACCTCAGGGGCGCGAACCTGCGCACCGCCCGCCTCAACAGGGCCAATCTGCGCGGCGCCGACCTGTCCGGGGCCAACCTGGAGCAGGCCTGGTTCATCAAGGCCGACCTCTCGGGCGCCAAGCTCGTCGGCGCCAGGATGTTTGGCATCACCGCCCGGGACGCCAATCTCAGTGGGGCCGATCTCAGCCGGTCGATGCCCATCGGCGATTTCAAGGGCGCCAACATGGCCGGGGCGACGCTGATCGACCTCAAGGGCGGCGCCGACATCAAGAACCAGTCCATGGGCCTGATGCGGGCCGTGTTCGTCTCGGTGAACCTCAAGGGCGCGAACCTCAGGGGAGCGGACCTCGGGCGTTCACGGCTCGAATACGCCGACCTCACCGACGCGAACCTCACCGACGTGGTGCTGATGGGCTCGGACCTGTCGGGGGCCAACCTCACCGGCGCGACCGTCTCCGGCGCCGACTTCAGGAACGTCGACGTTGCCGCCGCCCGCCTCGTGGACCTCAAGGGCCAGGACAGCGCCAAGGACTGGTCGGAGCGCGTGAACGTCGACCGCGCGATCACCCAGGTCTCGAACTGAATCCCGACGGCCATCTCCATGCATCCTGCTCGCTGCCTTCGCTGTCGCCCCGATGCTGTTCGGCACCGGTGCCATCGCCGCCGAGATAGCCGAGCAAGTGCGGTCCACAGATCAGCAACGGGTCTACAGCTATCTTCTGGCTCCGATCGCTTCACGTTGCCGGTGAGCGACTGCCTCGACAGGTCTTGATCTAGGGCGCTGGGCTCTTCACCATCGGCGCAGGCGGGGAGGAAACGGAATGCGCGACGCCGTCGAGATCGTCCACGTCGTCCACGGCCGGAGCAGCGCGAAGACGCTTCGCGAGGCCCTGCGCTCGCAGGGATGCGAGGAGCGGGTCGTCGGGCTTCCCGGTGATCTGAACTACGGCCCCATCGATCCGCCGGATCCGAACGTGCGCCAGGCATGGATCGGCGCCGTCCTGCGCTGCGTTCCCGCCGATGACCGACCCGACCCGGAGGCGCCTTGGACGGACGCCACGTCCGCCGCCGTCCACCCGGTCTTCTGGGTCTGCATGAGCAATGCCGGGGAGCAGGCGAGCTTCATGGAGTTTGCGTACCGCATGGCGGGGCGGCCGTTCGACATCGTCGATGCCACGGGGCTCGATCTTGTCGCGCTGGATGGCGTCCGTTCGCCAAACTCGCTCGGCTCGATGCGCAGGCAGGACATCATCGCATCCGACCTCGGGGCGAAACGACGGGCGTTCTCCCGACCTGAGAGCGAAGCGGCATCGGCATCATGGTTGCAGCTGCGACGCGAGAACGCCCCGTTTCGCATCGTCCGGGACGGGCGCCTGGTTTCGGCACCCATCACGTACTTCGATGCCGTCCTGTTGGGCTTGGCCGAGGATGAATGGGAGGTGGTCGCCCGGCTGATCGGTCGGTCGCTCCACCACCTGACCTTTGACGTGGACCCACCGGGCCAGGGCGTCAGTGACATCGTCCTCTTCGGTCGCGTGCTTGCGCTCGGGGATGCCGGCGATCTCGAAATCAGGGGGGCCGGGCCGGGAATGCGCAACCTCGAGGTTCGCCGTCCTCCGACATCCGGGCGTGCCTGATGCGCGCGTCGGGACGGCGTGGCGGTCCCGGTACGGATGTCTCAAGCGCCTGAGGTGATGATCGGAACCTGACCCCGAGCGTGAGCTCAGAAGCCCAAGCTGATCCGGCATGAGCCCATCCACCCGGCTTTCGGCTTCGGCGGGCGCACGGAACGCGGCGAGTTCCTGGCCTTGAGCCCCGGACGAGCCGTTGGCGTCTACTTCTTCCGGGTTTTCAACGGCTCAGGCTTTCGACCGTCCGGCAGTATCATGTCGATGTGGTCGTGAACGACTTCGGCGCTGAACGGCTTGTTCAGGAATACGGCGCCCTCGGGAAGGTCGCCGGGCCCCGGCGTCACCCCGCCCGAGGCCACGACGATCGAGATATCGGGCCATCGCCTGGCGGTCGTGCGCGCCACCTCGAAACCATCCGGGCCGCCGGGCATCTCGACGTCGGTGAAGAGAAGGACGATCGATCCGGCGTACAGGTCGAGGAGCCTGATCGCCTCGACGCCGTTTTTCGCCGACAAGGCATGGAAGCCGGCGTCTTCAAGGATCGTCTCCGCATCCATTCGGATGAGAAAATCGTCATCGGCAACCAGGGCATAAGGCGCGTTCGGTGAAACCGGCATGCCCCTCAAGACGTGCCCGGGACAAAGGTTCAAATCCGCTCGCAAACAAAGCGGGTACGGATGCCGGCGCTGGCGTGTGCCTGCGGAGAAGGGTTCGGTCTCAAGAACGAACCGGTCGGCAAAGACGTCTGCGGTCGCTTCCGTCCTTCGATTTCACGTCTAAGGCTGGACGACCATCTGGAATCTGGCAGCCACGCTTTCGCAAAGCGCGTCGTGATTGCGCACGGCCTTCAACCGTTCGAACTCCGCCGCGCCCGAATGCATCGCCTCGGCGCCGCGGACGCTGCCGAGCGTGTCGAAACAGGCGCGTGCCCGCTCCACGATGGCTGGGTTGTACGCGGTGTAGCCGCAGGCCGTCGACGCCCTGCGCAGCATCCCGTGCATCCTGAGGAATCCGGCACAATCGAAGTCCGCTGCGGACGCAGGTTGCGCACGCGTATCGAGGATCAGGCCCACGCAGACGATCGCGGCCCCGAGGCCGGCCCGAAGGCCCCTAGCCATTGGCGTCCGCCCGTTGAGGATATGTCGCTCGCGGTCCGGATGCCTCGTCGTCGCGGCGTCTCCAGGGAAGCCGGAGGTGCGCCAGGTAGGGATAGACCGCCGGCAGCACGATCAGGGTGAGGAGCGTCGCCGTGACGAGGCCGCCGATCACCACCGTGGCCAGGGGGCGCTGCACCTCGGAGCCGGCGCTCGTCGAGAGCGCCATCGGCAGGAATCCGAGCGCCGCCACCAACGCCGTCATCAGGACCGGTCGCAGGCGCATCTCCGCGGCCCGGGTCGCCGCCTCGCGGGCATCGAGGCCGACGCGTTCGAGGTCGCGGATGTAGCTCGTCAGCACCACGCCGTTCAGGATAGCGATGCCGAAGGTGGCGATGAAGCCGATGGCGGCCGAGATCGAGAACGGCAGGTCGCGCAGGTACAGGGCGACGATCCCGCCGGTGGCGGCCACGGGTACGTTGAGGAAGATCAGCCCGGCGAGGCGGATGTCGCCGAACATCACCACGAGCAGGATCAGGATCGCCGCCATGGCGGCCGGGACGACCACGGAGAGCCGGCTCGTCGCCTCCTGAAGGTTCTGGAACTGCCCACTCCATTGCAGCGAGTAGCGCGGCGGCAGGGACACCTGGGCTTTGACCGCCGCCTGCGCGTCCTTCACGAAGCTCTGCACGTCCCGCCCGCGCACGTTGGCCTGGACGGAGATGCGCCGCTGGAGCTTCTCGCGGCTGATCTGGGCAGGGCCCGTCGCCACGTCGACCGAGGCGACCAGTGAGAGAGGCACCAGCGTCTTTCCGGTGCGGCCGACGGGCAGGTCGCGGATGCGCTCGATGTCGCTGCGGTCGGCGGACTTCAACCGGACCACGATGTCGGTGATGGAGTTGTCGTCGCCGTAGATCATCCCGGC
>CAZZZJ010000011.1:0-21049 GCA_964658355.1 Beijerinckiaceae bacterium | reverse complement strand
AGTTCGCCGTCGTCCGCGCCGGCCTGAACTACAAGTTCGGCTCGTACTAGGACCTTCGGCCGCTCCTTTGGCCTAGGGATTCCCAGCCCGATCAGACTGGCCGCTAGACCAAGCAACGCCTCAGGAGCAAACCTCCTGGGGCGTGTGTTGTTTTACGACACCATTCGATCACGGTTCGAGCCAGAACGAAAAAAGCGCGCCTGAGAAGGCGCGCTTGAGGTGTTTTATTTTAGATGGAATGGAACTTTTTCCATCCTAGCCAAAATCAGATGGGGCGCAATAGCCCCATGTCGCATTCGATCGTTGGGGGGCTCCTCGCTCATCCCTATCCCGCCACCCTGTTTGCCGCCTTGCGGCGATCCCCATGCTGCCGGCGCATCGCGTTCGCTCCGTGTGATTGGGACGGGACGCTATACAGCATCCCGGCGGCGGCCGCGGCTGCCTAAGAGAGCACCGACACGGGCAGGCCCCAGAGACAATGAGCGGCGACCGCGGCTTCTCGCGGCAACGATGGCAGGCAGTCCTGCTTGAGGGGGCGAGCACCACCATCGCGGCGGCTCCTCAATGTCCCCTGATGCTCTCTACCGCGCTACCGGCATTGGCTCACGACCCTGCATCCCCATCGACCGGGTCAAGAGCCGTATGCGCTGAACCAGATCCTCGGCCCCTCGGCTGCCGGCCGGTCTGCGGGCCAGTGCCTGTAGGTTCGGTGCCCTGGTCGGGTGGAGCAGCCTCCGGGCCTGGATCACGCCGTCTCCCACTCCGCGTCGCAGGAAAACGAACGCACCCTCAGCAGCCCCGTGCAGACCGCCGAAGGCGCCGCCAAGCGCTGCGCTCGACACAACGTCGCTCAGGGTGTGGTTGTGGACTGAGGCGGAGGTGCAAGCCTTTGCCGCCGAACATCACATCCGCCTGCCTCCGCACCCTGCCGACTGCCCGACCTCGATCGAGTCCGTTCGCTGCCCGGCGAACCTCTCGGTCAAGACGCTGCGCCTCCTCGATCGCCTCTTTCCAGAGGATGCCGCCTTCGCCCGCAATGCGGCCCGCTACACGCTCGCCGCTGCCAAAGCAGCCGAGGCGCTGGACGTCATCAACGGCACTGGCCAAGCCGCCAGGGAGATCCGAGCATGATCCGACGCGTCATCACTCATCCGATGAGATCAGCAGCATGATCCGCCCTCGTACCACCGGGCACTCGGCTGCTCCGGCCGCGAGCGCGCCAGCAGAGCCATTGCCACCCGCGCCTCAGACATGGCGTGAGACCGCACCCATCGCGGCCGCCTTGGGTGCCATCCTGCGTACGATGGAAAGCGGTCCGAAGGTCGGACCTGCCCTGAAAGCGTACCGCTCGGCTCTCCGTCGCCACGGTGAGGAGGCCGCTGCAATCGGCGGATCTGACGCAATGGAGGCGGTGCTGCGTCAGGTCGTCGAGGCCGCTCCAGATCAGGCCGGGCGCGAAGCCGCCCTGACAGAGGCATGGGCTGGGTTGTCGGGATGGCGCTCATGACAGCCGTCACGCGCACTTCGATGAGGCTAGACCGGCGTCAGGCCAAAAAGCGCAGCCCGAGGCAGTGTGCCGTTCTCCTGACTACCTCGCACAGATGTACGACGTTTCTGTCCCATATCGACAGCACAACGCGATCCGGGATCCCGTCCGCAGAAAAGACTTCGATGAGAGCACCCTGGTCAGAGATGTTTCGGACAATACCGTCCACGGGCTCTTTTACGCCTACGAATCTGAGATCAGCCGGCGAGCTGGATATCCGACGGGGGGTACTTCGTTTTTCAATCACCACTACCCTCCCCTGCCAACATACTGGCGCAGAAGATTGCATTAGGATCTTAATATTTTATTATATCGACACTTTAAAATCCGATTTCTATCGCGATTATTTAAGAAACAGTAGAAAATAATTTTCTTATCTGACCTCGCCGTTGACAGTAGAAAAGACCCCTACCATCCGAGCCCGAGCACCGGTGTGCTCTCGCTCGGCTATGCACCGCGTAAGGTTTCGATCAGCTCTATCGGCATCGTAAGCGCGGGAGACCATAGCGGAATATCGATCGCATCCATCTGGCCCAGGCTTCTTGCCAACGCGACGGAGGCCGTTTCCGCCGTGTCGATCGCCATCTCCATCGCAGGTGTCACGAAGAGGCCGCGCCGCAAAACTGTTTGTCGCGCTTGTGGCGTCGGCTTTCGCCTTGCTGGACAGGTGGTGTGTCAGTTCATTTCGTCCGCCGCATTGGCTCGCGAACCCGGCGCAGCAAAATCTCCGGCCGCCAGCCGCAGATGCTCGGCGGGTTCGGAAAGCCGCTCATAGGTCTGCTTTGCCGTTCCCTCGATCACGTCGCGATGCGATTCGAAGAACTCGACGGGCCCGAGCTTTGTCGCTCCGAACTCGGCGTGCATCACCGCGACGGGGATCTCGACGTGGATCACCTTCCCCTTCTCGGTCATTTCGAAGGCCACGATGTTCGGATCGGCGTCCGAGATCCGCGCGTGCTGATCGGAATGCTTGTCGAGTGCCATGGAACGATGTCCGGCTGGCGGAGGCTGATCGTGACCGCACAGGGACAAGCACTTAGTGTCCCAACAGGGCTCCACCAGGCGGCGAAGGCGCGCAGACCGTAATTCGACCTTGCACGAAAACGGCGGGGCTTTCACCCCGCCGCTCGAACCTCAAACCGGATCTGCCCTTCCTGCGATCAGAATCCGACGACAGCACTCGCCGTACCCACGGCAGTTGCGACAAGACCGCAAGCGAAAGCTCCGATCATCAGGTAGTTGAACAGCTTCAATTGCATGCCTGTGAACCTGTCAGCCGATCAGCAGCGGTTCCCGCCGGCAGTCTGGCCGTACTGCTTGACCGGAAAATTCTGCTGGTTGGCGTTGCCCTCGGCGGCCGAACTCATTCGGCAGGTCGCCGGGTCGCGACGGAAGCCACCGTCGTACCCGTTGAACGAACCGGTCGTCTCCACCTCGTCGGGCGCAAAACCGGTGTAGCGGGCGGGGCTGTCGTAAGCCATCGCGGACGAGATCGGAGCAACGCCAAGGACAAGCGCGGTGGCGAAGGCGGCGATACGGGTCTTCATGATGGTAATGAAACTCCTGTGCAGGACGAACCTCGGATCAGGCTCGTTTCTCTCTGCTTGAAACAAAGATGGGGTGCCGCGCTCATTCACGACGTGACGCTACGCACGCGGCGCTATGGATTAAATTTCTCTGGGACCAACCCATGACACCCCGAGAACACCTGCTACCGGCCGGCGGCCGGTTCCGGCACGGCGCGGTGTCTCGCTGAGATCGGAGGTTCCCCGCTTGTTTTTTTTAACCTTTACCGCGTGGGCTTCTTTGCGTGGAACGTAGAAGGCTCTGTCTTGTTCTTGTGCGGAGCTCAACGAGCCATTGGAGAAAACGCATTGTCTTTCAGATCGATCACCCTTGCTTCCGCACTGGTCCTCACCATGGGCACAGCGTCCTTCGCCCAGGGCGGAGCGTCGGATGGCGGCCCTGGCAGCCCTAGCGCCGGACCAACGGCCGGCGGGACGATCGACGAGGGTTCGGCTGCGAGCAGGCCGTCCTCCAGCACGGGTACCATGCCGAACGCGGGAAGCACCGGTTCGAGCATGACGACCGCTCCCGCAGCTCCGGGCGAGGTCCGTAACGGAGCGGGACCGAGTGCTGGTGGGACCGTCGACGAAGGCAGTGCTCGGACGGCACGGTAGCCGTACCCGCAAGCGCGACGATCTCAGGCCCGCCCGGCTCGCCGTGGCGGGCCTTTTCGTGCTCCTCTACGTCGGGTCGAAACCGTCACGTCATTTCTCACACTTGGCACGCGGATACCGCTCGCCCGTCGTCGACGAGCAGCAAACCCGGCCGGACGCATGACGCGAGCCCTTGTTCAGCCACAGCCCCGACCGTCCATAGAAACGAAGCGTGTAGCCGACGCCCATCGACGTCGCACCCTCGCCGCGCCAGACGCCGCCGCCGGCAGCGAGGCTCAGCTTGCCCGGCCCCTATCGAAGCGGGATCCTTGGGGAGGATTTTCACTTCGATTCCGATTGCGTCCCCGCTGCCTCAGGTCAGGACGATTGGGGTCGCGAGTTCGTGAATCAATACTTGCGCACGAGACTGACGGGCATCGGCTCGGCAGCCTTGGGCGCGCTGTAAAGCGGGGCGATGAGGCGGATGAAGCCGTCGGTCGATTCGGAACCGCGGGTCCGGACCGCGACGTCTCGAGCGACCATGAGCTGCGCCGTGAACGGTCCGAAATCGTAGCCGACCAGGCCGCCGACGGCGAAGCGTCCGGCGCGGGTGTAGCCCTGCGCGGTGGCACGGACGAAGTCGCGATTGCCGAGCGGCAGGTCCGTCACCCCATAGGCGACCGCGCCGACTTCGAACTTGCCGAACTTCTTGGTCGCCGTCAGATCAAGCAGGAGCGCGTCGGCCAGGTAGAGCGGACCGATGGCACGACCGACCGGACCCTCGAACCGGCCGGGCGAGTCGTAGAAGTTATGGGTCAGGTTGGCGGTGAGGTTCCAGCCATCGCCCGTGTAACTTGCCGCGAAGCCTTGGCGGTATGTGTTCGACGAAAACTGCGTCAGGCCACGACCGGCATCGAGATCGTTCAGATGGACCGCTGCCAGGTAGCTGACACCGAAGTTGTTTCCAAGGTCCCAGGCGAAGATCGATCCGACGAGCGTCCCGACGTTGACCGAGAAGTCACGGTTCGGCACGCCGGGCGGATTGTCAGGGAACCCGAACACCGTGGGTTGGGCGAGCAATGGCTCGACGTTGGCGCCGAACAACTTGAAGCCAGTCGACCAGACGAGAACGGGTACGTTGATGGCGGTGTCGGTCGAGAACCGGGTGTCGTTCCGCCGGTAGATGAAGGTGTCGATGACGTAGATGCCCTCGGGGAGCGGTGCGCCGACGGCGAGACCGACCTGCTCGCCCGGGATGGTGGTGGATTGCGCGAACGAAGCGGTCGCGCCGAGGGTGATTGCAGCGAACGCCCACGCCGCGACCGCGAACTTCTTCGACATCATCAATCCCCTTCTTGGATCCGCACCGGGCAGCCGCATCCGTCTGCCGAAAAGCATCGGCGTTCGCGGCGCATCAGAAACCTTGTAAGATATTTATCTTGATTGATTGGATCTGCACGCAATTTGTATGCAAATCCATCAATGATTATATTTTACGTCATAAATATTCAGAGTCTACGGGTCTTTGCTGTGCCGATGCTTGGAATGATGACTTGTTGCACGAACGGCACAGGCGCTACGCGGTCACGGCCGTCCCCTGCGCGTCGACGGCGCACGTGACCGATAGCGTATCCGTGGAGGTGCCGTTCGGTGCCATGCAGGCTACCGGAGAGGTCAGCCTCAGACCGCGAACTTCAGGGCGAAGCGTTCGGTGCCGAGGCGCTGCTGGATCGCCTGGACGATATGTTCGGCATCACGGCCGACCGCTCCGAAACGCCCGGAGCCCCAAGTATTCAGCCAGGGCAACCCGATGAAGTAGATGCCCTCCTCGTTCGTGACGCCGCGCCTGTGCTTCGGGCTGCCCGAACCGTTGAACACGGAGGCGTCGAGCCACCGGAAGTCAGGCGAAAAGCCGATACACCAGATCACCGACGTGATGCCGGACCCTTCGAGGGTGAGGCTGGTGACCGGCTCGCCCGGCTCCCAGACCGGCGTGTAGCGATCCTGTGCGGGGGCCTCGATGCCCTTCTCGGCGATGTACTTGTCGATGGCCGCGTTGATGCCGTTGTAGGTCCGGTCGGCGCCGTCGAGCGAGCGCTTGAGGTCGTCGCGGAAGCGCAGGCTGCCGTCCCGGTAGTCCTCCATCACGCCGTAGAGCGCCATGCCCTCGGTGGCGAAGCGGCGCAGGTCGATGTCGCGCCCGCCGTCGCGGCCGGTGACGTAGTGGTTGGTGTTGTCGCGGACGCCGTCTCGGAGCGGATGGTTGTCGACGGTCATCTCGTAGTAGCCCATATCGGCGAGCCAAGTGACGACGTCCCGACCCCGGTAGAACCGGGCGCAGCGGGGCGCGTCGCCGACCGCGAGGTGCACCTTGCGCCCGGCGAGGTGCAGGTCCTCGGCGATCTGCGAACCGGACTGCCCGGACCCGACGACCAGGACTTCGCCCTCCGGCAATTGGGCGGCATTGCGGTACTGGTTCGAGTGGATCTGCGTGATGGAGCCCGGCAGCTTCTCGGCCATGCGCGGGATGATCGGCGTGTGGTAGCCGCCCGAGGCGACGACGATCTCGTCGGCGGTGTAGTCGCCCTCCGAAGTCTGGACCGAGAAGATCCCGTCTTCCCGCCGCTCGACACGGGTGACCGAGACTCCCTCTCGGATCGGCGGGTTCACCTTGGCGACGAAGGCCTTGAGATACGCGACGATCTCGTCCTTCCGCATGAACCCGTCCGGCTCCGGCCCGTCATAGGGGTGTCCGGGCAGGTCGCACTGCCAGTTCGGCGTGACGAGGCAGAACGTGTCCCAGCGCTGCGTCGACCAAGTGTGGGCGGCCGTGTTCTTCTCGAAGACGAGGTGCTCGATGCCGCGCTGCTTGAGGTGGTAGCTGACCGAGAGGCCGGCCTGGCCGCCGCCCACGATGACGACGGGAACGTGACGGGAAGTAGACGTCATGGCTTCGACTCCGTGGATGTGCGGGAAGGGCGCGCCGGTTCAGGGCCCGAAGGTCTCGACCGTAACCCGGCCATCGGGGGCCTGGAGCTTCGCCGCGGCCTCGATCCGGGCGAGCTGGTCCATGGCCGACGCGCAGGCGAAACCGTACTTTTCGCGCACGCGCTCGCTGGCGATGGTGAGGGCGCTGCGGGTCTTCTCGACGAAGTCGTCGACGGCGTAGCTCTCGCCCGGCGTGAGGAAGTCCTTCACGACGAGGGAGGGCGAGTAGCAGGCCTCGCGACGACCGTCGGGCCAGCGGACATGGAAGTGCATCTCAGGCATGGGTTGGTTCCTGTCGCATGCGGGCGCAGTCCGCGTAGGCATCGAGGTGGCGCTCGGCGCAGGCCTGCCAGGAATGGGCGGCGGCGCGCGCGAAGCCCGCGAGCCTCAGGCGGTCGCGCGTCTCCGGCACCAGGGCGATTGTCATGGCTCGGGCGATGTCGTCGGGGGCGGCCGGATCGACGAAGAGGGCGTCGCCCTCGGTTAGGTATTCGGTGAAGGGCGGCCGGTGCGAGATGATGGCCGGGGTGCCGCAGGCCATCGCCTCCAGCACGCACAGGCCGAACCCTTCCTTCAACGACGGGAAGGCCAGCATGTCGGCGACACGGTAGAGGGCCGGCATGTCGGCCTGCGGAACCGGACCGGTCTCGATCACGGGACCGCTTGCCCCAGCCGCAAGGCCATGGGCGTTCAGGGCCGCATGGCACCGCGCGCGGTAGGAGGCGTGGTCGAGGAGCGAGGCGCCGCCGGCGATGACGAGCTGGGCCCCGGGATGGCGCTCCCGCAAGCGCGCGAAAGCCTCGATGATGCCGAGGGTGTTCTTGCGCTCCTCGAAGCCGCCGACACTCAGGACGATGGGACCCTCGCCCAACCTCCAGCGCTCCCGAACGGCGTCATCCCGCAGGTCGGGCATGGGCCGGTAGGCCGCCATGTCGACACCGTTGCCGACGACCTCCGGCGTTGCGCCGAAGTCCGAACGGACGCGGTGGGTCCAGCCATGGCTGACGCAGAGGAGGCGCCGAGCCTCCTGAATCGAGCGATCCTGCCAATCGGCCAGTTGCGGTTCGGCGAAGGTATCCAGGTGGTGGACGGTGCGAACGAACCCCGGAATCAGACGCCGATGCTTCAGGGTCGCGAGCGCGTTGCCGCCGATGCCGTCGTGGGCGTGGAAAACGTCGAAGTCGCAGGCCGCCGGCGATCCGAAGTGGACGAGGTACGCGTTGATGCGCGTCCGCACGAGGTCGACCGTGTCGCCGGCAACGCGGCGGGCGGCGACGGAAACCGTAGGGCATGCGGCGGCGCGGAAGAAACCGCGGCCGGACGGGTCGGGCGCGTGGACCACCGCCTCATGCCCGAGCCCGCACAGGGCTTCGGCCAGGGCGAGGCAATGGGCGACGCCGCCACGCGGGTTGGTGGAGTGGGTCAGGAGGGCGATGCGCAGACCGGTCATGCCGAGGCCCCCGCATCATCCCGGCCGCAGCCGATCAGCGGGCCGGCCACGAAATCCCAGACCACGGCCTCCTCGCCTCCGGCATCCCGGATGCGGGCGACCCGGCTCGCGTCGATGGTGCCGATGACATCGGCCGTGATGCCCCGCCCGGCGAAACGGTCGAGTACGGCCGAGGTGTCGGTTGGGCGGACGCTGAGGAGGTAGCCGTAGCTCGGGAAGGCGGTGAGCCAGCGCGTCATGGGAACGCCGTCGGGCCGTGGGATCGCGTCGAGATCGATGACGGCGCCGACCTTCGAGCATTCGAGCAGCATCAGCGCCGTGCCGACGACGCCCGCCATGCTGATATCCTTGGCGGCGCGGCAGAGGCCGTCCTCGGCGAGGCCCGGCAGCAAGGCGAGGTCGCCGCGCAGGCGCTCGCCCGGCGCCCCGGTCGAGGCGTCCCAGTAGGGGTGCGGGTCGCGGAAGCGACCGCGCAGGTCGATGGCGGCGATGAGGTCGTCGCCCGGTGCCGCATCGAAGCTCGTCAGCAGCCGGGGGCCGGCGCGGCCGAGCACGGCGACCGCTAGGTTCCCGGTCGCCGAACGCGTGTTGGTGTGACCCCCGACGACGGGTACGCCGTAGAGGGCGGCCGCGTCCGACAGGCCGGCGAGGATCGGGTCCGCCGCCGCCGCGTCCCGGCTCCACAGGGCGTCGACGACCGCGAGCGGGCGCCCGCCCATGGCCGCCACGTCGCTGAGGTTGACCATGATCCCGCAATAGCCGGCGAAGTACGGATCGACTGCGACGAAGCTGTCGATGAACCCCTCGATGGCCAGCAGCAGGTGGCCATCGCCATCGGGAATGGCGGCGCAATCGTCTCCGACCGGCACCGCGGCATGCCGTGCGCCCAGTCCGAGGCGCGTGACGACGGCATCGATGTCGCGCTTGTGGGCGACGCCGCGCGCATCCCGGATCTGGCCCGCCAGGGTCTTGAGGTCGACGGCCGCCATCATCACGCCGCCCTGCGGAACGTGACGAGCCCGTGTTCGGGGTCGTGCATCGGCGGGTAGGCCGCGAGATCGGCCTGCATCAGGTGATGGAGGCGACCATGGAGCTCCACCGCATCGAGTCTCGCCCAATGCAGGGCCTCGAACAGCGGCGCGTTCTTATCCTGCACGTGCGCCAGGAAGCGCGTGCAGCCCCGTGCATGGGCCGACGAGACCGCGACCTGGATCAGCCCGGCCCCGAGCGCCGCCGTGCCGCGGAAGCCTTTGGCGACGGCCAGCCGCGAGCCCCACCACTCGCCGGGTCGTTCCGCCACCTCGTGGATGCGCACGGTGCCGACGACGGCGTCGGTATCCCCGGCGAGGGCGGAGAGGGCGCAGATCGGGATCGCGTGCCCGTCGATGGCGTCGCGGTCGTCGTCCGCGAAGATGCCTTGCTCGGTGCAGAACACCTGCCGGCGCAGGACCGCGCAGGCACGCCGCTCCCAGGGGGCGGTGGCGAACTTCACCCGGAAATGGCTCGGGCAATAGGGCGCGACGGGTTCGACGATCATGCCGCCACCCCCGCGCGCTCGTAGGTGGAGAGGGCCGAGCAGGCGCCGCAGCGGCCGCAACCGGCCTTGATGTCGGCGGAGCGCAGGTTCGCCCGCCCCAGCATGTCGGAGAGGGGCTGCAGGAGCGCGTGCATGAAGTCCGGCGACGGCGCCGGGTGGCTCTCCAGGGGCGTGCCCGAAATCGGCACGAAGGGCACGACGAAGGGATAGACGCCCATCCCGATCAGGCGCTCGGCCATGTCGAGGATCGCCCCCGGCGCGTCGCCGAGACCGGCGAGGATGTAGGTCGAGACCTGGCCCCGCCCGAAGACCGGCACGGCCGCCGCGAAGGCGTCGAAGTAGCGCTCCAGGGGCACGCTCGCCTTGCCGGGCATGATCCGGTCACGGACCTCGGGCGTCACCGCTTCCAGGTGCATGCCGAGCGCGTCGACGCCCGACGCCTTCATGCGTTCGAACCAGCCGTCGTCGTCCGGCGGCTCGCATTGCGCCTGGATGGGCAGGTCGACCGCGGCCTTCACCGCGAACGCGCTCTCGCACAGGATCGCGGCACCGCGGTCGGTGGCGTTCGGCGTGCCGGTGGTCATCACCATGTGCTTGACGCCGTCCAGCAGGACGGCGGCGCGGGCCACCTCGGCAAGCTGCTCGGGGGTCTTGCGGGCCACGGTACGGCCCGCGGCGAGGGACTGCCCGATGGAGCAGAACTGGCAGGTCTTGGTCCGGCTGGCGTAGCGGATGCAGGTCTGCAGCACCGTGGTCGCGAGCACGTCGCGCCCGTGCAGCACCGCGATCTTCGAGTAGGGCACACCGTCGAAGGTCGAGAGCGCGTAGAAGCGCGGCTTGCCCGGAAAGGTCACCCGGCCGATCACCGCGCCCTCGTGCTCGATCACCGAGACCCCGTCGCGGTCCGGGCGCCGCACCAGAAAGGGCGAGTCGAACGCAGTCTCCGTGTGGACCGGCACCATGACCGTCCGGCCCGCGATGGTCATCGCCTTGTGATCGGAGGGACCGGCGCCGCCGCGCCGGCTCGGCGCCCCGGCCCGGCTGTCGGCGAGCCTAACCCCGTAGGACTGCAACGCGTTGATCAGACGTTCCGTCGGCATCCCGACCAGGCCCGCCATGACCGGCGGGAGCGTGGGAAGGCTCGTCGGAAGCGGGGAACTGCTCATGGTCGAGGCTCCGGGATTGTTGTTGCGAACGGTTCGGCTGGTGCACGAACGAGGCCGGGCGGTCGTCGTGGAGGAGGCTGAGGAGTTCGGGCCGGGCGTAGTGTCCGACCGAATCCATCATCCGCTTGCGCTTGGTCACCAGCGCGAGGTCCATGTCGGCGATGAGGATGCCCTCGCCGGGGCCGAGCGGATCGGCGAGGTGCTTGCCCTCGGGCGAGACGATGGCGGTGCAGTTGCCGCCGCGGCAGGCGCCCCGCAGGCGCTCGTCCGGGCAGACCTGCGCCACCTGCTCGTCGGTGAGCCATCCGGTGGCGTTGACGACGAAGCAGGCCGCCTCCAGGGCGTGGTGGCGGATCGTGACCTCCATCTGGTCGGCGAAGATCTGGCCGACCAGCGAGCCCGGGAACTGGGCTGCGTGGATCTCCTCGTGCCGGGCCATCAGGGCGTAGCGGGCGAGTGGATTGTAGTGCTCCCAGCAGGCGAGCGCCCCGACGCGGCCCACCGCCGTGTCGACCACGGTGAGTCCGGCGCCGTCGCCCTGCCCCCAGATCATGCGCTCGTGATAGGTCGGGGTGATCTTGCGGCGCTTGAGCTTCAAGGCGCCGTCGGCATCGAAGATCAGCTGCGCGTTGTAGAGCGAGCCATGGTCGCGCTCGTTGACCCCGAGCACGATGACGACGCCGTGCCGGCGGGCAGCGGCCGAGACGGCCTGGGTGACGGGGCCCGGTACCGTCACGGCGCGCTCGTAGAGCCGCAGGTGCTCCGCGCCCTGCAGGGCCGGCGGCAGCACGAAGGAGAAGTACGGATAGTACGGCACGAAGGTCTCGGGAAAGACCATGAAGCGCGCGCCCTTGGCGGCGGCCTCGTCGATGGCGTTCAGCACCCGTTCCAGGGTGCCCTCGGGCCGGTCGAGATCGGGCGCGATCTGGACGGCGGCGGCCCGCACGATCCGGTTCTCTGACATAGATGATCCTTCAGCGGTGACGGCGGCCGCGTCGCGCGCGGCCGCCGGATGCGACGTCCCGAGGGCCCGTTCAGACGGTCCAGGTGTCGATGATCACCGCGTTGTCGCGCTTGTGCAGGAGGATGCAGTCGAGGACGTCGAGAGGGTTGATCATGCGGATGCCCTCGATGAACGCCGCCTCGCCGTGGCCGTAGAGGGCCTGGGTCGAGAACCGGCAGGCGTAGACCTTGCCGCCCTCGGCCATGAACTTCTCGAGCTGGTTGTTGAAGTTGAGGTGGCCCGGAAAGGCCTCGTCGCCGAGGCGCGGGAAGCCGCGCTGCACCCCGAGGGTGATGCCGGGGCCGTAGAGCAGGATCGAGGTCTCGAAGCCCTTGCGCTGCAGGCGCGTGGCCTGGAGCAGGTTCACGAGGCCGATGGAGCCCTCGAAAGCGACGGTATGGAAGGTGACCAGCGCCTTCTGGCCCGGCTCGGCCTTCACGTCCTCGAAGACCTTCTCCTCGTAATCGACCAGGTAATCGCCCTTCTTATGGGGTTCGCGATTCACTGCGGGCATGGATCTCACTCCGTGATGGGTTGGACCGCGTCGGCCAAAGCCTCGGGTGGTCGCATCCCCTGTGGCAAGTGACGTGCCAATGGAGGCCGATCAACAAAGCCATCAATGCGCACAGGTTGAATGCAATCAATTATGCATTCAAACACTCGCCTCGTCCTTATCTAAATGCTTCGCATGGACCTGATGACAGGAAGAGCATATGCTCAACCGGACATCACGACATGCGCAGTTTGTCTGCACGAATTGATAGCATTGTATGTATTGCGTGTTGGCCCTGTCAGAAGAGGTCATACGGTATGGAGCTTGCTACCCATACAATCTGATTTTGATCGCATTTTGATGGTGGGCCTGGAGGACGGATGACCTCAGCGACGCGAGACGGGCGACCGGCGCCCTCGGATGTCTTGGGCGGGATGTGGACGCCCGACCTGAAGCGCTGGGGGAAGCCCCACTACCTCGCCATCGCCGAGGCCTTGGCGGACGACATCCGGACCGGACGCCTGGCGACAGGTACGCGGCTGCCAACCCAGCGTGCCCTGGCCGAGGCGCTCGACCTCAACTTCACGACCGTCTCGCGGGGCTATGTCGAGGCTCACAAGCGCGGCTTGATCGAGGGACGCGTCGGACAGGGCACCTTCGTGATCGATCCCGTTCGCCAAGGCCGGTCGATGCCATCGAAGGACGGCTCGCGGGTCGGGCCGGTCGACTTCACGATGAACCTGCCTCCCGAACCCGATGCGCCGGCGTTGCAGGCGCGGATGCAGGCCTCGTTCGCCGAGTTGGCCGGCGACCTCTCCAACCTGCTGCGCTACCAGGGCTTCGGCGGGACGGACGAGGACAAGGAAGCCGCCCTGCGCTGGCTGAAGGGTCGGGGCATCGACGTCCCGCGGGAGCGCTTGCTCATCTGCCCGGGCGCCCATAGCGCCCTCTTCAGCGTGTTGGGCCAGATAGCCCGTCCGGGGGACGCGGTCTGCGCCGAGCGGATCACTTATCCGGGCATTCGCTCGTTGGCTGCGCACCTGGGGTTGCGCCTCGTCGACCTGCCCATGGACCGGCACGGCGTCGATCCCGACGGGTTCGCAGCCGTCTGTACCAAGGTCGCGCCGAAGGCGATCTACCTGAACCCGCTCCTGCAGAACCCGACCACCACGACCCTGTCGCGGACGCGACGCGAGGCCATCATCGCCGTCGCGCGCCGGTATGCCGTCACCATCATCGAGGATGACGCCTACGCGCGCATCTGCCCGGCGCCGCCCGCGAGCTTCGCGGAACTCGCCCCCGAGATCACTTACTACGTGGCCGGCCTCGCCAAGTGCCTCGGCGCCGGACTGCGCCTCGCTTTCCTGGTGGCCCCGAGCGCCCGGTCCGCCCTTCCGCTCGCCGGCGCCCTCAGGGCCGCAACCGTGATGGCCTCGCCGATCTCGACCACGCTCGCGACGCGTTGGATCATGGACGGCACGGCGGATGCCGTCGTCCAGTTCGTGCGTGAGGAATCCGCCGCGCGCCAGCGTATCGCGACCGCGCTGCTTCCGGCCGGAACCTACACTGCCGATCCGCACGGCTTCCATGTCTGGATTACCCTGCCGGAGGGCTGGACCCGCTCGGCTTTTGCCAGCCAGGGGCGTTCCGCCGGGCTCGGCGTCGTCGCCAGCGACCCGTTCTGCGTCGCCGGAACGCCGCCCGAGGCGGTGCGCCTCTGCCTCGGCGGCCCCTCCACCCGGCAGCAGATCACCCAGGGCCTAGAAGTGCTGGCCCATGCCTTGGAAGGGTCGCCGGCACTTGCCTCGACCTACATCTGAGCGGCTCGACCCGCGCGCCTACCGTCTGCCTGTGCGTTAAACGCTGCTTGCATGCGACGGGCGTGGCTCGACCCCACGCAGTCCTTCAAGATCGTTTGTGCGGCTCCCGTAAGCGGACGCTTGTCCCGTCTCTGATCCGGCAGTGACGCGCTGGAGTTGACCCCGTTTGTGGCCGTTGCGAGGATCGCCTCCGCTTCCGCCGCGACGGCGTGAAACCGACGGCGCTGGCTGCCGGATCGCCTGGACGTCGCGAGAGGGATCCTGGCCTGCGGGCAGGCCGGCATCGCGGTGACGCCGCCCAAGCCGCCGACCTCGGGTGCCGAGGCGCAGGGGCGCTTCGGCGAACGAGGCTTCGTCTACGAGCCGGCGGCGGATGCCGAGCGGTGTCCAGCAGGCGAGCCGCTCGCCTTCGCGGGGCGTATCGGGATCGAGACCCGATCCGGCCCGCCGATCAGGTCCCCTGCAAGGCCGCCTTCACCTTGGCCGGCGTGAACGGGACCGACCGGAGTCGGGCTCCCGTCGCATCGAAGATCGCGTTCGAGACCGCCGCCGGCACGATGGCGGCGGACGGCTCGCCTGCGCCCCAGGGTTTCTCGGTCGGCCGGTCGATCAGATCGATCACCACCACGGGCACGTCCGGGAAGGTGAGGATCGGGTAGCTCGACCAGTCCAGGCTGGTGACGGCACCGCGGTCGAAGGTGACCGCCTCCAGCAGGACCCGGCTCACGGTCTGGATCACGTTGCCGTCGATCTGGTTGCGGACGCCGTCGGGGTTGATGATCTGCCCGCAATCCTGGACCACGAAGAACCGCGGCACGCGAACCTGCCCGGTGCTCCGATTGACCTCGACCTCGGCCACGCCCGCGACGTAGGTGCGATTCAGCTCGTACTTCACATAGGAGATGCCGCGTCCGCGCAGCACGTCGCCGCTGGCGTCCTTCGCTGGCGAGGGCCTGGCCTCCCACTTGGCGATCTCCGCGACGCGTTTCAGCACCTCGATGCCGCGCGGGTCCTTGAGCGCGCGCAGGCGATAGGCCAGCGGATCGGCACCCGCCGCCGCCGCGCATTCATCCAGGAAGGCTTCGTTGGCGTAGGTATTCTGCATCCGGCCCGGTGTCCGGATCCAGGACGGCCGCAACGGCGTCGTGGCGAGGCGGTGACAGACCGTGCGCACGTTCGGGAAGGCGTAGGGCAGAGCCGAGTTGCCGACGATGTTGCCCGGCGCCATCGCCGTCTCGTGCGGCAGGTCGGCCAGGGAGGCCGCCACCAGCGGCACATTTCCGGCCGCGCCTTCCGGGATGTAAAACTGCGACGACCAGGCGGCGACGTCGCCCCGCTGATCGAGCCCGGCCTTCAGATCGATCAGGGTCGGTGGCCCCTTCGGATCCCAGCCATGCTCGTCCGCCCGCGACCACTGGACCCGCACCGGGCGGCCGACCGCGCGCGCGAGCAGCGCCGCATCGCCTGCGGCGTCCTCGTGGCCGTTGCGGCCGTAGCAGCCCGATCCCTCGACGTAGATGCAGCGCACCGCCTCCGGCGCGAGCCCAGTCATCGCCGCGAGTTGCTTGCGCAGGGCATGGGTCATCTGCGAGGCCGTCCAGCAGGTGAGCTGTCCGTCCTTGAATTCCGCGATCGCGCAGGAGGGCCCGATCGAGCCGTGGGTGTGGATGGCGAAGTCGTAGCTCGCCGCGAGCGTCCGGGCGGCCTGTCCGAGCGCGGCCTCGGTATCGCCGGTGCTGCTCGTGACGTCGTCCTTCGTCACCTTCGTGCTGCGCACGTGCTGCCAGAGTTGATCCTGCTCCGGCAGACCTTCCCACTTGGACCACGTCGCCTTGAGCTGCCCGGCGGCCTTGATGGCGGCCCATTCCTTCTCGGCGACAACGGCCAGGAAGTTGCCCTGGCGGACCACCTGGATCAGGCCCGGGATGCCGGCAACCGAGGTTTCATCGACGCTCTGCAGGTCCGCCCCGATGGCCGGGGGGCGGACCACACGGGCATGCACCATGCCGGGCACGCGGCAATCCTGCATGTAGGTGAAGCGACCGGTCATCTTGTCGGGGATGTCGATCCGCGCCACCGACGTTCCGACGAGGACGAAGGCCGCCGGGTCCTTGGTCGCGACGGCCGGGTCGACCTTCAGGTCGAGGCGGCCGTCCTTCACGAGTTCCGCGTAGCTGATGCCCGGACCGCCGGCCTTCGGCCGAACGGTGCCGTTCTCGCTCATCAGCGCGTCCGCCGGCACGCCGAGCCGCTCGCTCGCGAGCGTCACCAGGCGGGCGCGGGCTGTCGCCGCCGCCTGCCGGATCTCGACACCGCCCTTCTGGATCGAGAGGCTGCCGTAGGTCGGCCCCTGATCGGGCGTCAGCGCGGTGTCCCCCTGGACGATCGTCACCCGGTCCAGCGGCAGGTCGAGTTCCTCGGCCGCGATCTGCGCCATCGCGGTCTCGACACCGGTGCCGAGATCGACCTTGCCGGAGAAGATCGTGGCCCGGCCGTCGGCCCCGAGAGCCAGGAAGCTGTCGACCTGATCGGGGGCAACGGACTTCGCGAAGCCATTGGTCGCGACCGGCGCGAGGGTTTGCGCCAGGGCACCGCGCCCGGACAGCGAGAAGCCGACCACGAGGGCGCCGCTCTGGAGGAGCCAGCTGCGGCGGGACAGAAGGGGCGCGTTCATGACAACAACCTCCTCAGAGCGTGCCGGCGGCGCGCTGGACGGCGCGCACGATCCGCAGATGGGTGCCGCAGCGGCAGAGGTTCTGAGCCAGCGCCTGGCGGATCGCCGCTTCGTCGGGCTTCGGCGTCTCGTTGAGGAGGGCCGCCGACTGCATGATCATGCCGTTGATGCAGTAGCCGCACTGCGCCGCCTGCTCGGCGATGAAGGCCGCCTGGACCGGATGCGGCCGATCGGGGCTCCCGAGACCTTCCAGCGTGACGATCCTGGCTCCTGCTTTCAGACTGGAAACGGGGGTGATGCAGGAGCGAACCGCCTGCCCGTCAATATGCACCGTGCAGGCGCCGCACTGGCCGAGGCCGCAGCCGAAGCGGGGGCCGTGCAGGCCCAGATCGTCCCGCAGCACGTAGAGGAGCGGCGTATCCGGATCGTCCAGGCTCACGGGCGCGGCGTGCCCGTTCACGTCCAGCGACAACTGCTGCGCCATGAGGCGTCTCCCTGGAACAATTCTTGGTTGCTCGGCCTATATCCGCAGCCAATCCGAGGCAACGCGGCGGTGTGACAGAGGCCGGCTTCCTTCACGCCTCTCGACCGTCCCCGGCACCGCCGGGAAAGTCCCGCTCGCGCCAAGCGTCCGTCGGTCCGCCCTCGTTTCCGCAGGGGTGCTCGTTGAGAGCCATACCGGCGCCGCGGAGCCGATCGCGCAAGACCGGCCGGAGCCGAGCACGACGTTCCGGCCAAGCACAGCGACGTCCTGGAACAGAGCCTGCCAGACCGGGTGCCACTCAACCTCTACGGCGCGGTGGCGACCTTCAACGGCAGCGTGATCCCCGACCGGCCGCCGGACTCATGCGCCGGTCACCGCCACCGGGCCGGCGTGCCGGTGGCGGTCAGGGCTTCGCCTCGCGGGTGCACGACACGAGAGCGCTCGGCATCGCCGGGGGCGCCGCGTTTTCGCCGGGAGCCTTCGAGCCGCCGCGCTATTCCGGGAGCGGCTGTCCGGTGGTCTCCGGCATGAACCAGGGGACGATCAGGCCGAGGACGTAGACGCTCGACATCGTCAGCGCCGCCGCGGCCACGCCGCCGAAGGAGGTCACGATCTGTCCTGCGATGATCGGGAAGATCCAGGCGATCAGCCGGGCGCCGTTGAACACGACGCTCGCCGCCGTCGCCCGGACCGCCGGCGTGAACAGCTCGACCAGATAGATCGCCATCCACGAGAAGGCGAAACCCAGGGTGAAGAACCCGTTGAGGAAGGCCAGCCCCATGAACGGCACCAGGCCGCCGGTCCAGAGATAGCAGGCGAGCGAGGTGACGATGCAGCCGACATAGGTGACGAGCAGGAATGCCCGTCGCCCGAGCGCGTCGGCGACGAAGCCCGAGATCAGATAAGCCGTGATCGCCCCGACATTGTAGATGATGCCCATGCGCGGGCCCCAGACATTGGCCGGCTCGCCTGCGGCCTTGGCCAGCCCCTCGGTATAGGCCGGCAGCCACGAGGAGACCGCCCACCAGCCGACCGTGGTCGCGAAGGACATGGCGGTCGCCAGGAGCACCCGCCGTCGGCTCTCCGGCTCCCGGAAGATCTCCGTCAGGGTGAACGGACGCTGCGCGGTCCTGGACGTGGTGCCGACATCCTCGGTGGTGGCCGCCCAGCTTCGGGCCTTGAGCGCCTGCAGCCATTGCTCCGATTCTTCGAGAGCCCGGCGCAGGTACAGGCAGACGAAGGCCGGGAGCGCGCCCAACGCGAACATGATCCGCCAGGACTGGTCGCCCATCGGGTTGGTCGCGGCCAGCACCGCCCAGACGATGGCGGCGAGCACCGCGCCCCCGCCGAAGCCCGATTGCAGGAAACCGCAGCCCTTCGGTCGCGCCCTGTTCGGCCAGGTCTCGGCCACGAGGGCGATGCCGGTGGACCATTCGGAACCGATGGCGAGCCCGGTGATGAACCGCAGGATCGCGAGCTGCGTGAAGCTTTCGGCGAACGCGGTCAGTCCGGTGAACGTCGCATAGCCCAGGATGGAGAACATCATCATGCGCTTGCGGCCGATATAGTCGGCCGCGATCCCACCGAGCAGTCCGCCCAGGCCCCATCCCAGGAGCGTGATGCCGATGGCCGCGCCGACGTAGAAGGCCGGCGTCTGGGCCTGCTCGGGTGTGAGGATGGTGTTCAGCGCCGGCCGCAGGGCATAGACGAGGGCCACGGCCTCGTAGCCGTCGAAGATCCAGCCGAGATAGCTGCCCCAGAGAATGCGCCAGTGGCGCGCGGTCAGTCCCGCGTACCATGGCGCGCCAGCGTCCTCGCGCAGCAGCACCTCGCCCGCCCTCATGCCGTTCTCCTCCCGTCGCGTGGGACTTCCGAACCGCCCTCGGGGCGGCCCTTACCCTTGCTCGTCACGTCGCAGGCCCCAGCCACCGTCCGACGGCGCCCACGTCATCGTCCTGCGACGAAGCTGTTATCGCCAGCGAATATCCAGGCCTTGGCACGCGATTTTTTTATCGCCTGATCGTACGCGGCGGGGTGGAACCAGGACATCGAGGGTTCTGAAACCGCTCCGCCCCAACGATAGGCCGCTGCGCAGTCTGCTTTCGGGAAGGTTCGGGGGTGGTCGTTACGACCGGAATGGGCGCGAAACGGCATGTCTCAGCTCAGCCGGCGAGCCGGGGTTCACCCCGGCCGCGGCAGAAAGCGGCGGCCGACGGTCAGTCGGGAGACAACCGCACTGCGACCTCGTTGCGCCGCAGGAACGGGATCGCAAATGGCGGGTCGTAGCCGAGGAACGCGACGGGACCGGTGGCCTTGCCGGACGCAGCCAGCACCTCGCCCAGGATGCGCCCCTGCTCGGTCCTCGCCTCGGGCGTGGCGCCGCCCGAGAACCGCAGCGCCGCCATCCGCTCGGCCGGGATGTGGACCAGTCGCACGCCCGCCTCCGTCGGCTCGGGCGCGCCCGCTGCAGCGACGGCGCGGGGCAGGTAGAACCGCATCGTGTCCCCCGCGCTCCGCTCGACCGGCACGGTCATCGCGATGCGCCGCCTGCCGACATCCACCGGCGCCGTCATCGCGATGCGGCGACCGCCCCGGTTCGCGCCGGTGATGTAGCGGAACAGCCGACCGAACGCCTCGCCGTCAGCCTGTCCCCGGGCGTCGGTCTCCACGGCGAGGCGTGCTTCGTAGGCCCGGACCTCGACCCCGCGGTCGAGCCGCTCGACCACCGCGTAGCGCGGCTGCTCGTACAGCGCCCGGATCCCGAAGACGCCGAGGACCGACTCGATCACGGCGAGCGCATAGTAGAGGAACGTGTCCATGGCGGCGGCTCCGGGCGGGCGGGTCCGCCTGGTCAAGGCCCACGGCCGCGTACCGTTCCCACGCGGCGCGACACGCGGTGTCCCGGGTGGGCGCGGTCAAGCGGACACATGGCGCGCGAGCCCGCGGTCGGGTCTTGTGTGCGGATCCGCGACGGTGAGGGAGTTCGCATGGCCCATGTCCTCGTTTTGGGCGCCAGCAAGGGCGTCGGTCTGGAGACGGCCAAGGCAGGACTCGCGGCGGGTCATCGGGTTCGTGCCTTCGCGCGCTCGGCCTCCGCCATCGACCTGCCGGACGACGGATTGGAGCGGTTCACGGGCGACGCGCTGGACGCCGGCGACGTCGCCCGCGCCCTCGACGGGGTTGACGTCGTCGTGCAGGCGCTCGGCGTGCCGACGCGGGACTTGCTCGGTCCCGTGCGCCTGTTCTCGGACGCCACCAACCTGCTCGTGCCCGCGATGGAGCGGGCCGGGGTGGACCGGCTCATCGCGGTGACCGGCTTCGGGGCGGGGGACAGCCGCGACGCGATCGGCCCACTGCAGCGGCTGCCGTTCCGCCTGATGCTCGGGCGCGCCTACGACGACAAGGACGCCCAGGAGATGCGCATCCGCCGCAGCGGCCTCGCCTGGACGCTGGTCCGGCCCGGCATCCTGACGAACGGCGCCGCCACGGGCCGCTACCGGGCGCTGACCGAGCCGTCGACCTGGCGCAACGGCCTGATCGCCCGGGCCGACGTGGCGGGGTACATCGTCGGCCAGATCGCCGACCCGTCCCACGCAGGCAGGGCCGTCGTTCTCGTCCGGTGACGGGGGACGCCCCGCGTCGCCAGGCCCTCGTTCCCCCGCACCGAGACAGCGACCGATGCCGAACCCGATCGAGTCGACCCTGCGTGCCGCCGCCGAGGGCCTCGTC
>CAZZZJ010000010.1:18287-22936 GCA_964658355.1 Beijerinckiaceae bacterium | reverse complement strand
CGCCGGCACGGGCGATCCGCGGATACATGAAGCGCTGGTTGCGATCCATGATCGCTCCCGGCCGGGCCGGGCTCGCACGCAGGCCGTAGGGATCCATCACGGCGACGAAGACGATCGCGGCGAGGCCGACGGCGAGGCCGGCGAGGACGAACGTCGCGGCGAAGCGCCGCCAGGGAACGGACGACGGCGCCGAGGCGGGCAGGGTGCGGATCACGACTGGCCTTCCGGCCCGGAAACGGGGCATCCGGCCGCCGATGCCAGCAGACCATGGCGCCCGCGCGGCAAGATCCGACGCGGCAAGAGGCGATGCGGCTTGCCGACCGATCCCGGCCCGGCGGCCCGGTCGACGGCGCCGATGGGACCGGCCCCGTCGAGGACGGCCGCTCAGGCGGCCTGCATCAGCACGAAATCGTCGGGGACGACGTCGGTGTGGACGTCGAACTGCGCCAGGAGCGCGGTGCCGAAGCTGGTGGAGATCGCGACGTCGGTGGCGTCGCGGCCGCGGGCGATGACGATGCGGCCGATCCGGCGGGCGTCGTGGCGGGCATCGAACGTGTACCAGCGACCGCCGTTCGGGCCGTTCAGGTAGACCTCGAACCAGGCGGAGAAGTCCATCGGGTTGATGTCGACCGGCACGCCGATATCGCCGAGATAGCCGGTGCAGTAGCGCGCCGGGATGTTCATGCAGCGGCACAGGGCGACCGCCAGATGCGCGTAGTCGCGGCAGACGCCGACCTGCTGGTTGTAGCCGTCGAAGGCCGAGCGGGTTGCGTCGGCGAGCTGGTAGTCGAAGCGGATGCGCTGGTGCACCCAGGTGACGATCGCCTGCACCCGCCCCCAGCCCTCGGGCGTCGAACCGAACAGCGACCATGCGATGGCGGAGAGCTTGTCGGTCTCGCAGTAGCGCGAGCCCAGCAGGAACACGAGCACGTCGTCGGGCAGGTCCTGCACGGCGAATTGCTGCGCGGTCGGCTCGTAGGCGTCGAGCTCGCCGCTGTCGACGATCAGGAAATCGGCCGAGACCGTGATGCGCCCGCCCGGCGACAGCAGGCGCACGCAGGTGTTGCCGAAACCGTCGGTGTAGGTCCGCATCGGCACCGGCGGATCGACCCGCATGGCGTCCGAGGTGAGCAGGTCAATGGCGCGCGAGGGGTGGACGTTGAGCTGATAGGTGAGCGCCGTCGGTCCGAACGTGTCGTAGCCGATCGTATAGCCGGTCCGGATCTTCATGGAGCACCCCGCCGCGAGGAGGAAAGAAGTTCCAAATATCGGTAGCGGCGAATGTTCCTCGTCCGGAAGAGCCGGCGAAGGCATCCGGCGCTCAAAGAGTCGGCAAATGGCGCCAAACCGTCACCGCTTGCCGTGAACGCGCGCCGCGTACCGGCGGCGGGCCGAAACGCGGCGCGCCGCTGCGGCACCGGGCGGGCTCCGCCGCCGCAGGCGTCCGGTCATTCCGCGGCGGCCTCGTAGCTGTCCGGGGCCGGGCAGGAGCACATCAGGTTGCGGTCGCCGTAGGCGTTGTCGACGCGGTTGACCGGCGGCCAGTACTTGTCGATGCCCCGCGCGCCCGACGGGAAGCAGGCGGCCTCGCGGGAATAGGGCCGCTCCCAGGCGCCGATCAGGTCCTGCACCGTGTGCGGTGCGTTCTTCAGCGGATTGTTCGCCCGGTCCGAGCGGCCCTCCTCGATGGCGCGGATCTCCTCGCGGATCGCCAGCATGGCGTCGCAGAAGCGGTCGATCTCCGCCTGGGTCTCGGATTCGGTCGGCTCGATCATCAGCGTGCCGGCCACCGGCCAGCTCATGGTCGGCGGGTGGAAGCCGCAATCGATCAGGCGCTTGGCGATGTCCTCGACCGTGACGCCGGCGCTCTTCTGGAACGGGCGCACGTCGACGATGCATTCGTGCGCGACCCGGCCGTTGGCGCCGGCATAGAGGATCGGATAGGCGCGGCTCAGCCGGGCGGCGATGTAGTTGGCGCTGAGGATCGCGACCCGGGTCGCCTGGGCGAGGCCGCGGCCGCCCATCATCAGGCAGTAGCTCCACGAGATAGGCAGGATCGAGGCCGAGCCGTAGGCCGCCGCCGAGACCGCGCCCGCCTCGCCCGAGCGCGGATCGGTGGGCAGGAACGGGATCAGGTGCGCCTTGACGCCGATCGGCCCCATGCCGGGCCCGCCGCCGCCATGCGGGATGCAGAAGGTCTTGTGCAGGTTCAGGTGGCTGACGTCGGCGCCGATGTCGCCCGGCCGCGCCAGCCCGACCAGCGCGTTGAGGTTGGCGCCGTCGAGATAGACCTGCCCGCCCTGGGCGTGGACGATGTCGCAGAGTTCGCGGACGCGGACCTCGAACACGCCGTGAGTCGAGGGATAGGTGATCATGCAGGCGGCGAGCCTGTCGGCATGCAGCGCGGCCTTCCGGCGGAAATCTTCTACGTCGATGTTGCCGCTGGCGTCGGCGCCGACCACCACCACGCTCATCCCGCACATCTGCGCCGAGGCCGGGTTGGTGCCGTGGGCCGAGGACGGGATCAGGCAGATCGTGCGGTGCGCGTCGCCCCGGGACAGGTGGTAGCGGCGGATCGCCAGGAGCCCGGCATACTCGCCCTGCGCGCCGGAATTCGGCTGCATCGAGACCGCGTCGTAGCCGGTGATCGCGCAGAGCTTTTCGGAGAGGTCGTCGATCAGCTCGTGATAGCCCGCCGCCTGATCCGCCGGGACGAAGGGGTGGATCTCCGAGAATTCGGGCCAGGAGATCGGCAGCATCTCGGCGGTGGCGTTGAGCTTCATCGTGCAGGAGCCGAGCGGGATCATCGCCCGGTCGAGGGCGAGGTCGCGGTCGCTGAGCCGGCGCATGTAGCGCGTCATCTCGCTCTCGGCCCGGTTCATGTGGAAGATCGGGTGCGTCAGGTAGGCCGATGTGCGGACCAGCGCCTCCGGCAACCGAGAATCCGGCCACGCCTCGTCGTAGGCCGGATCCTCGGCCCCGAAGGCGCGCCAGACCGCCTGGAGGATGTCGGGGCGGGTGCGCTCGTCCACCGTGATGCCGATCCGGTCGGCGCCGACCTTGCGCAGGTTCACCCCGTTCGCGACGGCCTGGGCCAGGATCACGCCCTGCAGGGCGCCGACCCGGACGGTGATCGTGTCGAAGAAGTGCGCGGGTTCGACCGCGAAGCCCAGAGCCGTCAGCCCGTCGCCGAGGCGCACCGCGTCGCGATGGACGCGGGCGGCGATGGCCTTCAGGCCGGCCGGGCCGTGGAACACCGCGTACATCGAGGCGATGACGGCGAGCAGCACCTGTGCGGTGCAGATGTTCGAGGTCGCCTTCTCCCGGCGGATATGCTGCTCGCGGGTCTGCAGCGCGAGGCGGTAGGCGCGGCGGCCGTTGGCGTCGACCGAGAGGCCGACGAGGCGTCCGGGCAGCGCCCGCTTGTGCGCGTCGCGGGTCGCCATGTAGGCGGCGTGCGGGCCGCCGAACCCCATCGGCACGCCGTAGCGCTGCATCGAGCCGACCGCGATGTCGGCCCCCATCTCGCCGGGGGATTTGAGCAGCGTCAGCGCCAGCGGGTCGGCCGCCACCGCCGCGACGGTGCCGGCCGCGTGGAGGGCCGCGATCGGGCCCGAGACATCGTGGATCGCGCCGCCGACGCCGGGATACTGGAAGATCGCGCCGAACACCGCGGACGGATCGAGGTCGGCGAAGGGGCAGCCGACGACGATGCGCCAGCCCATCGGCGCGGCCCGCGTCCGCAGCACCGCGATGGTCTGGGGCAGGCAATCCCGGTCGACGAAGAACGCGTCGGCCTTCGCGGTGGCGACGCGGCGGGCCATGCCCATGGCTTCCGCCGCGGCGGTCGCCTCGTCGAGGAGGGAGGCGTTGGCCACGTCGAGGCCGGTGAGGTCGCAGACCAGCGTCTGGAAGTTGATCAGCGCCTCGAGCCGCCCCTGGCTGATCTCCGGCTGATAGGGCGAGTAGGCGGTGTACCAGGCCGGATTCTCGAAGATGTTGCGCTGGATCGCCGGCGGCATCGTCGTGCCGTGGTAGCCCTGGCCGATCAGCGAGACGAGCACCCGGTTGCGGTCGGCGATCTCGCGCATCCGCTCGATCGCCCGACGCTCGGTGAGCGCGGGACCGAAGGCGAGGTCCTCCGCGAGAGCCCGCTCCTGCCGGATGTCGGGGGGCAGGGTGTCGTCGATCAGGGCTTCCAGGCTCGGCGCCGCGACGACGCCGAGCATCGCGTCGATCTCGGCATGGGTCGGGCCGATGTGGCGGCGGTTGGCGAAGTCGTAGGGGTCGTAATGCGCGGTCATGGCAGCATCCCGGCTTGGAAGGGCGAAGAGCCGCCGGCGCCTCCGCCGGCAGGACGGCGTCGGGGACGGCTATTTCGGCAGGGCGGCGTAGGCGGCCTCGTCCATCAGGCCCTCCATGTCGGACGGGTCGTCGAGGCGCAGGCGGTAGAGCCAGCCGCCCCCCTGCGGATCGGTCCCCACCGTCGCCGGATCGTCGACCGCCGCCGCATTGACCGCGACGACCTCGCCCGAGAGCGGCGCGTAGACGTCGGAGGCCGCCTTCACCGATTCGACCACGGCCGCCGCCTCGCCCTTGGCGAGCCTGGCCCCGACCTTCGGCAGCTCGATGAAGACGAGGTCGCCGAG
>CAZZZJ010000010.1:8842-18187 GCA_964658355.1 Beijerinckiaceae bacterium | reverse complement strand
GGCCCTGCGCCACGGGCAGCATCGCCATCGCCACGGGCGCGCCGAGGCTCGGCCCGAAGCCGCCGGAGGTGACGGTGCCGATGGCCACGGTCGCCGAGTCGTCGGGAAACAGCGGCGCCCCGGCCCGCACCGGGCTGCGCCCCTCCGGGCGCAGGCCGACGCGGCGGCGTGCCGGGCCGGCGGCGATCTCGGCGAGGATGCGGGCATCCCCCGGGAACCCGCCTTCGCGAGCCCCACCGGTGCGGCGGACCGGCGAGATCGCCCAGGTCAGCCCCGCTTCGACGGGCGAGGTGTCGAGGCCGAGATCGGCCCCGTGCAGGCACAGGCCCGCTTCGAGCCGCAGGGAATCGCGGGCGCCGAGCCCGATCGGCATCACCGCGTCGTCGGCGAGCAGCGCCTCGGCCAGGGACTCGGCGGCGGGTTCGGGCATCGAAATCTCGAAGCCGTCCTCCCCCGTGTAGCCGGAGCGGGTCACGAGGCAGGCCTGTCCGAGGATCGTGATCTCCGCCGCGTCCATGAAGCGCATCGCCGCCACCTCCGGGGCGAGCCGGGCGAGCACGCCCTCCGCCTTCGGGCCCTGGAGCGCGATCAGCGCGCGGTCGAGCGGAGTCGCCGTCACCGAGGCCGGGAGATGGGCGCGCAGGTGCCCGAGGTCGGCCGCCTTGTTGGCGGCGTTGACCACCAGCACGAGCCGGTCGCCGAGATTGGCCACCATCAGGTCGTCGCGGATGCCGCCGCCGGAATCGGTCAGGAGGCCGTAGCGCTGCCGGCCGGGCTTCAACCCGCGAATGTCGGCCGGGATCAGGGCTTCCAGGGCGCGGGCGGCGTCGGCCGGATCGTCCGCGGCGAGCGCGATCTGGCCCATATGCGAGACGTCGAACAGGCCGGCGCCGGCGCGGGTGTGACGGTGCTCCGTCAACAGGCCGGCGGGGTAATGCAACGGCATGTCGTAGCCGGAAAACGGCACCATCCGCGCGCCGCGGCGCAGGTGCAGGGCGTGCAGCGGCGTGCGCTTCGGCTCGGATGGGATGGTGCTGGCGGAGGCCCCGACGGGATCTGCGTGCATCTGGTGGTTCCACGACGGCGAGCCGCCAAAGAACGCGGTCGCGTTCCTCGGATGCCCCCATCTGTCGCGGTTACCTGAGAGCTTCCCCCGAACGCCGCGTCAGCGGCCCCGAGGTTTCTCCTTCGGTGGGCGCCGGTCGGCGCCTCTCTCCAGATTGTCCAACGATACGGTGATTGTGCCTGAGAGTTTCCGGGGGTGGTTGCTCCGTCGGCGCCATGACCGGCCTTCGACCGGTCTGGGCTCTCCCGTACCGCTTTATGCGGACGCCCCGACACTGGCATGGTGCGCGGCGGGCGGCAAGCGTCGCGCGGACAGACATCGTCTCGACTGTCACCCCGCCGTCCGCCGCAGTGTCATCGGCCCGCGAATGTTCGTGCGGTCATCACAATCGCCATGGACGCCGTCGGCGCTTCCGGCGATACATCCCGCCAAAGATGCAGGGGAGGGTTGCGTTTGGCACAGGACATCATCCTGTCCACCACCGGGTTGACCAAGGAGTTCAAGGGATTCCGCGCCGTCAACGGCGTGGCCCTGGAGGTCGTGCGCGGGACGATCCACGCGCTGATCGGGCCGAACGGCGCCGGAAAGACCACCTGCTTCAACCTGCTCACCAAGTTCCTCAGCCCCACGGCCGGCGCGATCCACTACAAGGGCCGCGACATCAGCCGCCTGCAGCCGGCCGACGTGGCCCGGCTCGGGCTGGTGCGCTCGTTCCAGATCTCGGCGGTGTTTCCGCACCTCACGGTGATGGAGAACGTCCGCATCGCGCTGCAGCGGCGCAAGCACGGCGATTCGTTCGATTTCTGGCGCGCCGAGAAGGTGCTGCGTCGCCTCGACGCCGAGGCCCTGGAACTGGTCGACCAGGTCGGCCTGTCGGCCTTCGCCGGTCATCAGGCGGTGGAGCTGTCCTACGGCCGCAAGCGCGCGCTGGAGATCGCGACGACCCTGGCGCTCGACCCCGAGATGCTGCTGCTCGACGAGCCGATGGCCGGGATGGGCCACGAGGATGTCGAGCGCACCGCGGCACTGATTCGCCGGGTCGGCAAGGACCGCACCATCCTGATGGTCGAGCACAATCTCTCGGTGGTGGCCTCGCTGTCGGACCGGATCACCGTGCTGGCCCGCGGCCAGGTGCTGGCGGAGGGCGACTATGCGACCGTGTCGAAGGATCCGCGCGTGATCGAGGCGTATATCGGGGCCGGGCATGGCTGAGGCGGCGTTGAAGACCGTTCCGCGCGCGGGCTCGGACGCCCTGCTGGCGGTGCGCGGCCTGGAGGGCTGGTACGGCGAGAGCCACGTGCTCCACGGGATCGACCTCGACGTGCGCGCCGGCGAGGTGGTGACGCTGCTCGGCCGCAACGGCGCCGGCAAGACCACGACGCTGCGCGCCATCATCGGCATCCTGGGCCGCCGCAGGGGCTCGATCACCTACGAGGGCGTCGAGACCATCGGGATGGCCTCGCGCAACATCGCGCGGCTCGGCCTCGGCTACGTGCCGGAGGAGCGCGGGATCTTCGCGAGCCTCACGGTGGCCGAGAACCTGATGCTGCCGCCGGTCGTGAAGCCCGGCGGCATGTCGGTCTCCGAGATCCACACCCTGTTCCCGAACCTCAAGGAGCGGGCCGGCAGCCAGGGCACCAAGCTCTCGGGCGGCGAGCAGCAGATGCTGGCCATCGGCCGCATCCTGCGCACGGGCGCCAAGCTGATCCTGCTCGACGAGCCGACCGAGGGGCTGGCGCCCGTCATCGTCCAGCAGATCGGCCGGACGATCCGGGAATTGAAGGGTCGCGGCTACACCATCGTGCTCGTCGAGCAGAACTTCCGCTTCGCCCAGACGCTGGCCGACCGCCACGTGGTGATCGAGCAGGGGCGGGTGGTCGACGAGATCGCCAACGACGCGCTTGACGCCAATATCGACAAGCTCCACGCCTATCTCGGGGTCTGAAGACCTCGGGTCATCGACGGACGTCCAGGTCCGAATACGACGAGACACACGCCGCACGAGGCCGACGACGGACGGGCACTTGGCCCCGACGCGGAGAATGCCCGGCGCACCGAGGAGGACGGACCGGATGCTGAGACGAATGCTGCTTGCCGCTGCGCTGGGGACCTCGATGGCGGCGACCGCCCAGGCCCAGACGCCCGTCAAGATCGGCGTGCTCACCGACCGGTCCGGCGTCTACGCCGATATCGCGGGCGAGGGCTCCCTCGTGGCGGCCCGGATGGCGGTGGAGGATTTCAAGGCCGCGGATAAGGGCCTCAAGGTCGAGGTCATCGCCGCCGACCACCAGAACAAGCCCGACGTGGGCTCGGCCATCGCGCGGCAATGGTACGATCGCGACGGCGTCGACATGATCATCGACGGCGTCACCTCCTCCGTGGCCCTGGCGATCAACCAGGTCACCAAGGAGAAGAACAAGACCTTCATCGACACCGGCGCCGGCACCGCCGACCTCACGGGCGTGCAATGCACCCCGAACACCGTGCACTGGGTCTACGACACGGTGGCCCTCGCCAACGGCACCGGCGGCGCCATGGTCAAGCGCGGCGGCGACACCTGGTTCTTCCTCACCGCCGACTACGTCTTCGGCCAGACGCTCCAGCGCGACACCACCGCGGTCGTCACCAAGAACGGCGGCAAGGTCGTCGGCTCGGTCAAGACCCCGTTCCCGACCGCCGACTTCTCCTCGTTCCTGCTCCAGGCGCAGGGGTCGGGCGCCAAGGTGATCGGGCTCGCCAATGCCGGCGGCGACACCATCAACGCGATCAAGCAGGCCGGCGAGTTCGGCATCACCGAGGGCGGCCAGGCGCTCGCCGGCCTCCTCGTCTTCTCCTCCGACGTGCATTCGCTCGGCACCAAGGTGGCGCAGGGGCTGGTCCTGACCGAGCCGTTCTACTGGGACCTCACCGACGCCACCCGCGCCTTCTCCGACCGGTTCTCGAAGCAGATGGGCGGCAAGAAGCCCACCGCCAACCATGCCGGCGTCTATGCGGGCACGCTGCATTACCTCAAGGCCGTCGAGGCCCTGAAGGCGGCGGCCGACGGCGCCAAGGTCGTGGCCAAGATGAAGGAGATGCCGACCGACGACCCGCTGTTCGGCAAGGGCACGATCCGCGTCGACGGGCGCAAGATCCACGACATGTACCTGTTCGAGGTCAAGAAGCCCGCCGAGTCGAAGGGCGAGTGGGACCTCTACAAGCTGCTGGCCACGATCCCCGGCAACGAGGTGTTCCGCCCGCTGAACGAGGGCGGCTGCCCCCTCGTGAAGGGATGAGCGGTCAAGCGATTTCCCGCGGCGCGCGGCGCGCCGCGGCGTCGGGACAGACGATGGCTGAGTTGCGATGACCACGATCTTCGGCGTTCCGATGCAGGCGCTGTTCGGCCAGCTGCTGCTCGGGCTGATCAACGGCTCGTTCTACGCGATCCTGTCGCTGGGGCTGGCGATCATCTTCGGCCTCCTGAACATCATCAACTTCGCCCACGGGGCGCTGTACATGATGGGCGCCTTCGTCGCCTGGATGCTGCTCAACTACCTCGGGGTGAACTACTGGTGGGCGCTGGGGCTGGCGCCGCTGATCGTCGGCGCGTTCGGCATCCTCCTGGAGCGGGTGCTGATCGCGCGGCTGTACAAGCTCGACCACCTCTACGGCCTGCTGCTGACCTTCGGGATGGCGCTGATCATCCAGGGCCTGTTCCGCAACTATTACGGCGTCTCGGGACTGCCCTACGCGATCCCGCCGGAACTGTCGGGCGGCCAGCGCCTGCCGTTCATGTTCCTGCCGAACTACCGCGCCTGGGTCGTCGTCGCCTCGCTCGCCGTGTGCCTGGCCACCTGGCTCGTCATCGAGAAGACCAAGCTCGGCTCGTACCTGCGCGCGGCGACCGAGAACCCGACGCTGGTCCAGGCCTTCGGCGTCAACGTGCCCCTGTTCCTGACCCTGACCTACGGCTTCGGCGTCGCGCTCGCGGGCTTCGCCGGGGTGCTCGCGGCGCCGATCTACTCGGTCAACCCCAACATGGGTGCCGACATCATCATCGTGGTCTTCGCGGTGGTGGTGATCGGCGGCATGGGCTCGATCCTCGGCTCGGTGATCACCGGCTTCGGTCTCGGGCTCATCGAGGGGCTGACCAAGGTGTTCTACCCCGAGGCCTCGGCCACCGTGATCTTCGTGATCATGGTGCTGGTGCTGCTGGTGAAGCCCGCCGGCCTGTTCGGACGGACGGCATGATTCTTTTCGCGATAGGGCTCTGACATGGCCGACACCGCCGCCATCGCGTCCGTCGACGCCGCCCCGATCCTGCCGGTTCTCTCCGAAGGCCGGGACGTGCGGGCGCTGCACCGCAAGATCATGCTCGGCATCGCCGTCACCCTCGTGGTGGCGCCGTTCGTGCTCTACCCCGTGTTCCTGATGAAGGTGCTGTGCTTCGGGCTGTTCGCGCTCGCGTTCAACCTGCTGCTCGGCTACGGCGGCCTGCTCTCGTTCGGGCACGCCGCCTATTTCGGCATGGCGAGCTACCTCTGCGCCTACGCGGCCAAGGTCTGGGGGCTGTCCCCCGAACTCGCGATCCTCTGCGGCACGCTGACGGCGGCGCTCCTCGGGCTGGTCTTCGGCGCGCTCGCGATCCGGCGCCAGGGCATCTACTTCTCGATGATCACGCTGGCGCTCGCGCAGATGGCGTTCTTCTTCTCGCTCCAGGCCAAGTTCACCGGCGGCGAGGACGGGATCCAGGCGGTGCCGCGCGGCGCCCTGTTCGGCACGATCAGCCTCGCCGACGACCGGGCGCTCTACGGCCTCGTCGCCGTGGTGTTCCTCGGCGGCCTGCTGCTGATCTACCGCATCATCCACTCGCCGTTCGGGCAGGTGCTGAAGGCGATCCGCGACAACGAGCCCCGCGCGATCTCGCTGGGCTACCGGGTGAACCAGTACAAGCTCGCGGTGTTCGTGCTCTCCGCGACGCTGGCGGGCCTCGCCGGCTCGACCAAGGCGATCGTGTTCCAGCTCGCCTCGCTCACCGACGTGCACTGGGCGATGTCGGGCGAGGTGGTGCTGATGACGCTCGTCGGCGGCATGGGCACGGTGTTCGGGCCGATCATCGGCGCGCTGGTGATCGTCACGATGGAGACCTACCTCGCGCAGTTCGGCGCCTGGGTGACGATCATCCAGGGCGTCGTCTTCGTGCTCTGCGTGCTCCTGTTCCGCGAGGGCATCGTCGGCCTGGTCGCACGGATCGCGCGGCGCCCGCTGTGAGGTCGGGCGGCGGCGGCGAGGGGAGCGGGAGGGCCGGCGCGTGAACCCGTTCGAGACCGGGCTCGACCGCTCGGACGCGAACTTCGTGCCTCTCACGCCCGTGAGCTTCCTGGCGCGCGCGGCCGACGCCTTCGCCGACCGGACGGCGGTGATCGACGGCGACCGGCGCCTGACCTACCGCGAGCTCGACGCCCGCTGCCGCCGCCTCGCCTCGGCCCTCGCCCGGCGCGGCATCGGCCGGCTCGACACGGTGGCGATCCTGGCCGGCAACGTGCCCGCGATGATCGAGGCGCACTTCGCCGTGCCGATGCTCGGCGCGGTCCTGAACCCGCTCAACACCCGGCTCGACGCCGCGACGCTCGCCGCCTCGCTGGCGCATGGCGGGGCGCGGGCGCTGATCGTCGACGCGCCGTTCCGCGCGCTCGCCGCCGAGGCGCTCGTCGCCCTGCCGGCGCCGATCCTGGTGATCGCGGTCGACGATCCCGATGCCGGTGGGCTCGCCTACGAGGACCTGCTCTCGGAGGGCGAGCCGGCCTTCGTCGGTCCGGGACCGGACGACGAGTGGCAGTCGCTGTGCCTGCTCTACACCTCGGGCACGACGGGCGACCCGAAGGGCGCGGTCTACAGCCACCGCGGCGCCTACCTGCAGGCGCTCGGCAACGCGCTGACCTTCGGACTCGCGCAGGACAGCGTCTATCTCTGGACCCTGCCGATGTTCCACTGCAGCGGCTGGTCCTACCCCTGGGCGGTGGTGGCGGCCGGCGGCACGCAGGTCTGCCTGCGCAAGGTCGAGCCGGCCGCGATCTATCGGGCGATCGCCGGTCACGGCGTCACGCACCTGTGCGGCGCGCCGATCGTGCTGTCGATGATCGTCAACGCGCCCGAGGAGGCGCGCAGGCCCTTCCCGCAGCGCGTGCGCTGCGCGACCGGCGGCGCCGCCCCGCCCTCGACGGTGATCGCCGCGATGGAGGCCCTCGGCTTCCAGGTGATCCATCTCTACGGCGCCACCGAGAGCTATGGCCCGGCGACGATCTGCGTGCCCGGCCCCGACTGGGATGCGATCGAGCCCGGCGAGCGCCACCGCCGCATGGCGCGTCAGGGGGTGGCGCTGCCGACCGTCGAGGCCGTGCGCGTGGTCGATCCCGAGACCCTGGCGGCCGTGCCGCGTGACGGCCTCACCGTGGGCGAGATCGCGCTGCGCGCCAACACGGTGATGAAGGGCTACCTGAAGAACCCGGAGGCCACGGCGGCGACTTTGGGCACCGGCTGGTACCTCTCGGGCGACCTCGCGGTGCAGCACCCGAACGGGCAGGTCGAGATCAAGGACCGCGCCAAGGACATCATCATCTCCGGCGGGGAGAACATCTCCAGTCTGGAGATCGAGGAGGTGCTCACCCGCCACCCCGCGGTGATGCTCGCCGCCGTGGTCGCGCAGCCCGACGACACCTGGGGCGAGAGCCCCTGCGCCTTCCTCGAACTCAAGCCCGGCGCGACCCCGCCGACCGAGGCGGACATCCTCGCCTTCTGCCGGGCCGGGCTCGCCCGCTTCAAGGTTCCGAAGCGGATCGTGTTCGGCGCCCTGCCGAAGACCGCGACGGGAAAGATCCAGAAGTTCGTGCTGCGCGAGCACGCCCGCGCGCCGTAGCCGGCCGGCCCCGAGACGGCAAGCGGGGAAAGACGCGTCCCCCCGGAAACGATCCGTTACGCTTCGTTAACCATCCGCTCCTCATCGTGGGCTCTTCAAGCGGAGAGCGACCGTGGTGACCAAGACCCTGACCCTCAGCTTCGACGACCCCACCGCCGAGTGCCCGCTGCCACCCGAGGCTTTGGGCCGAATCTCCCGCGCCGACCCGGAGACGGTGTCGGCGATGGTCTGCGAGATCCCGGAGGCGACCCGCGCCCGCCTCGCGGTCTACCTCTACGGCCGCAGCCATACCCACGAGCTCGGCATCCGGATCGCGGCCACCTGCGACGGGGCGGTCCTGCGCCGCGCCGCCGGCCTCGTCGGCAACACCCTGTACGATCTGTCGCGCCGTCCCTACGCGGCCCCGAGCTACGGCGGCCACCGCGCGCAGGGCAGCCGGATCAGCCTCGGCGGACCGCGGCTCGACAGCCGTCGCGGCTGACGCAGCGCGTTCGGCACGGGATGTGGTAGGGATGGCGGCTCGTCGAGGGATGCCGCCATGCCATGGATCAGCCTCACCCGGTTGCGCCTCCGCGCGTGGCGCTTCGTGCCCGGCTTCGCGTGGCACGCCTACCGATCGAGCCGGCAGGTGTCCAAGGCCGCCGGCTACCTCGACGGCGGCCTGCTCAACGACAGAAAGCTGACCTTCTGGACCGTCACCGCCTGGACCGACGAGGCGGCGATGCGCGCCTATGTGCTCTCCGGCGATCACCGGGCGGCGATGGGAAAGCTCAGCCGCTGGTGCGACGAGGCCTCCGCCGCGCACTGGACCGCACCGGGCCTGCCGGATTGGGCGGAGGCCGACCGGCGGATGCGGGAGACCGGCCGGCCCTCCAAGGTCCGCCATCCGTCGCCCGTCCATGCGGCCCTGGCCTACGACCCGCCGCGCACCACGCGCGGCGGCCGCCTTCCGCCCGCGGCCGGATGAGGGCGGCTCTCAGCCCGGCTTCCGCTCGTCGCCCTTCAGCTCCGAGAAGTCCGATTGCGCGAAGGCCTGCCCGCGGAACGGGTCGTCGGTGGTGCCGTCGTGCTCGAGGCGGCGAAGCTGGACCCGGCGGATCTTGCCGGAGATCGTCTTGGGCAGCTCCGCGACGAACTCGATCGACCGCAGGCGCTTGAACGTCGCGAGCCGGGCATTGGTGAAGCGGAAGATGTCGAGCGCGGTCTCCCGCGTCGCCTCCGCGCCGCCGACGAGGGACACGAAAGCCTTGGGAATCGTGTAGCGGATGGCATCGGGCGCCGGCACCACGGCGGCCTCGGCCACCGCCGGGTGCTCGATCAGCACGCTCTCCAGCTCGAACGGGCTGATGCGGTAGCCCGAGGACTTGAACACGTCGTCGGCACG
>CAZZZJ010000010.1:7178-8742 GCA_964658355.1 Beijerinckiaceae bacterium | reverse complement strand
GGGGTGTTGGCGACCTGCGCCGTGGTCTCGGTCTGCCCGTAGCCGTCGCGGATGGTCAGGCCCCAGGCCTGGCGCACCCGCTCGATCACCTCCGGGTTGAGCGGTTCGCCCGCCGCGCAGACCTCGCGGAGCGCCAGATCGTGCCCGGTCAGGTCTTCCTGGATCATCAGCCGCCACACGGTCGGCGGCGCGCAGAGCGTGGTGACGCGGCAGCGGGCGAGCACGGCGAGCAGCGCCGAGGCCGAGAACGGCGCCTGATTGACCACGAACACGGTGGCGCCCGCGTTCCAGGGGGCGAAGACCGAGGACCAGGCGTGCTTGGCCCAGCCGGGCGACGAGACGTTGCAATGGATGTCCCCGGGCTTCAGCCCGAGCCAGTACATCGTGGAGAGGCTGCCGGCCGGGTAGGAGCGGTGGCTGTGCCGGACGAGCTTCGGCTTGGCCGTGGTTCCGGAGGTGAAATACAGGAGGAAGGGGTCGTCGGCCCCCGTCGTCGCGTCGGGCACGAACGCGTCGGATTCCGAGTACGCCGCCGCGTAGGCGTGCCAGCCGGGCTCGGCCGGGCCGGTCGTCAGGCGCACGATCGATCCCATGTCGAGTGATCCCCTGTCGAGGGCCTCGAACTTCGGGACCTGGTCGGGGCCGGCCACGATCAGCCGCGGCCGCCCGCGATCCAGCCGGTCGGCCAGCTCGCTGTCGGTGAGCAGCGTCGTCGCCGGGATCACGACGGCGCCGAGCTTCATCGCCGCCAGCATCGTCTCCCACAGGGCCGGGACGTTGCCGAGCAGCAGCAGCAGGGTGTCCCCCCGCCGCAGGCCCAGGGATCGCAGGTGGTTGGCGACCTGGTTCGAGCGCCGGCTCATCTCGGAGAACGTGACCGTCGTCTCCGATCCCGAGGCGGCGTCGACGATCCACAGGGCCGGCCGGTCGCGGCTCTCCGGATCGGTCGCGAGGTCGCCGTCGAACCAGTCGAGCGCCCAGTTGAACGCCGCCGCGTCCGGCCATCGGAAGCCCGCATAGGCCGCCGCGTAGTCGGTGCGGCGGGCCAGCAGAAAGTCGCGGGACTCGCGAAAGCTCGGCATCGGCGTTCTCCCTATGGTTCTGGCGTTTTCCGTTTCTTGTTTTTGATCAGCGTCTTGTTGGGCGACGCGCAAGTCGCGCATTCCTTCTCCCCCTGGGGGGCGTGCGCGGCGATGCGCTACCCGTGCGTGAACTTGGCCGGACGCTTCTCGACGAAGGCGGCCATGCCCTCCTTCTGGTCCTGGGTCGCGAACATCGCGTGGAACACCCGGCGCTCGAAGCGCACGCCCTCCGTCAGCGTGGTCTCGTAGGCGCGGTTGACCGCCTCCTTCGTCATCATCGCGATCGGCTTCGACATGCCGGCGATGGTCTCGGCGACATTCATCGCCTCAGCGACGAGCCCGTCGGCGGGAACGACCCGCGAGACCAGCCCGGCACGCTCGGCCTCGACCGCATCCATCATCCGGCCGGTCAGGCACATCTCCATCGCCTTGGCCTTGCCGACGAACCGGGTCAGCCGCTGGCTGCCGCCGATGCCGGGCAT
>CAZZZJ010000010.1:4183-7078 GCA_964658355.1 Beijerinckiaceae bacterium | reverse complement strand
GCGAAGGCGCGCGCCGACCCGGTGATCACGATGCAGCCGATTCCCGGATCGGCGTCGGCGGCGACCGCCGCCGCGATCAGCTCGCGGGTGAGCTGCCCGTTGATCGCGTTCAGGGCCTTCGGCCGGTTCAGGGTGATCAGGCGGACGCGGCCGCGCGTCTCGGTGAGGATGGTCTCGTCTGCGGTCTGGTTTTCTTGCCCGGTCTGGCTTTCTGGCATGGTCAGGCCTCCTCGCGCGATCCGCGCAGCATCTGGATGATCGCCGAGAAGTCCCGCCCGCCGTGGCCGGCCTCGTCGAACGTCGCGTAGAGGCGCTCGGCCTCGGCGCCGAGCGGCGTCGCGGCCCCGGCCGTGCCGGCCGCCGCCTGGGCGAGGCGCAGGTCCTTCAGCATCAGCGCGGCGGCGAAGCCGGGCTTGTAGCCGTTGTTGGCGGGCGAGGCCGGGACCGGCCCCGGCACGGGGCAATAGGTGGTGAGCGACCAGCACTGGCCGGACGAGACCGAGGCCACGTCGAACAGCGCCTGCTGCGAGAGGCCGAGCTTTTCCCCCAGCGCGAAGGCCTCGCACACCCCGATCATCGAGATGCCGAGGATCATGTTGTTGCAGATCTTCGCGGCCTGGCCGGCGCCGGCGGCGCCGCAATGGAACACGCTCTTGCCCATGCGCCTCAGGATCGGCTCGGCGGCGGCGAAGGCGTCCTCCGATCCGCCGGCCATGAAGGTCAGCGTTCCGGCCTTGGCGCCGCCGGTGCCGCCGGAGACCGGCGCGTCGACGCCTCGGCAGCCGCGGGCCTCGGCCAGGGCATGCGCCGCGCGGGCGCTCGCCACGTCGATCGTCGAGGAATCGATCAGCAGGGTGCCCTCGGGAACCGCCGCGACGACCTGCGACCAGACCTCGACCACGTGCCGGCCGGCCGGCAGCATCGTCACCACCGCCGCGGCGCCTTCCACGGCCTCCAGGACCGAGCCGGCGATGGCGACGCCCTCGGCCTTCGCGGTCTCCAGCGAGGCCGGAGCGAGGTCGAACCCGCGCACCGGATGCCCGGCCCGGACGAGGTTGGCCGCCATCGGGCCGCCCATGTTGCCGAGCCCGATGAAGGCGATGCTCTTGGGGGTGGTCGTCATGGATCCTCCCGTTGTCGTTCTCGCGCGCGGTGCGCTGCGTGGCGCGCCGCGTCCGTCCTTGTTCCGCGCTCCGATCCCCCGCCCTCAGGACGAGGGATGCGGTTCGGGTGCGTCGTCCGGCCTCGGAAAGACCGGGGCCGCGCGCGGCGCCAGCCAGCCTTCGATCCGGCCCGGATCGACCGCGTCGAGGGCGGGCGGCGACCAGCGCGGCGCCTTGTCCTTGTCGATCACCGCCGCGCGGATGCCCTCGCGAAAGTCGCCCTCCGCCAACAGGGCGAGCGAGGCGTGGAACTCGCGCTCCAGGCAATCCTCCAGCGTCCTCGCCGCGCGTCCCAGGCGGAGCAGGTGCAGCGTCAGCACGAGGCTCGAGGGCGATTTCTCGAGGAGCGTCGCGCGGGTCCGCTCGGCGAACGACGCGCCGTCAGAGGCCAGCGCGGCCAGGATGTCGTCGACACGATCGTGCGCGAAGCAGCGATCGATGACGGCGCGCGCCTCCGCGAGCGAGATCGGCCCCGGCGCCTCGGTGCGCGCGTCGATCGCCGCCCGGACGCCGTGGTGTCCGGCCTCCGGGGGGAGGGCGGCGAGCGCCTCGATCAGGCCGGGCAGCGCCGCCGTCGGCACGCACGCATCGGCGAAGCCGGCAAAGATCGCGTCGGCCGCGCCCATCGGCGCGCCGGTCAGCCCGAGATAGGTCCCGGTCTCCCCGGGCGCCCGCGGCAGCAGCCAGGTGCCGCCGACGTCGGGCAGGTAGCCGATGCCGGTCTCGGGCATGGCGATGCGCGAGCGCTCGGTGACGACGCGGTGGCGGGCATGGCCCGACAGCCCGACGCCGCCGCCCATGGTGATCCCGCCCATGATCGCCACGAACGGTTTTTCGAAACGCGCGATCCGCGCATCGAGGCGGTACTCGTCGCGCCAGAAGGCTTCGGCGAACGCGCCGTCCGCGCTCTCGTAGAGCGAGCGCAGGTCGCCGCCGGCGCAGAGGCCGCGCTCGCCCTCGCCGGTGAGCAGGACGGCGGCGACGCCCGGATCGGCGGCGAAACGGTCGAGGGCCGCGTCGATCGCGTCGACCATGCCGTGCGTCAGCGCGTTCAGGGCCTTCGGCCGGTTCAGGCGGATGCGCCCGAGGGCGCCGACCCGCTCGACGAGGACGTCGGTCATCAGCGCCCCCCGAGCAGCGCACGGGCGACGATCACCCGCATGATCTCGTTGGTGCCCTCCAGGATCTGGTGGACGCGCAGGTCCCGGACGATCTTCTCGATGCCGTACTCGGCGAGATAGCCGTAGCCGCCGTGGAGCTGGAGCGCCTCGTTGGCGACGTGGAAGGCGGCGTCCGTCACGTGGCGCTTGGCCATGGCGCAGAGCTTCGTCGCCTCCGGCGCCTTGGCGTCGAGGGCGGCCGCCGCGTGGCGCAGGAACGCGCGGGCGACCTCCAGCTCGGTCGCCATGTCGGCCAGCCGGAACTGCAGCGCCTGGAAGTCCGAGAGCTTCTGGCCGAAGGCGCGGCGGTCGCCCAGGTAGGCGAGCGTGCGGTCGAGGGCCGATTGCGCGCCGCCGAGGGCGCAGGCGGCGATGTTGAGCCGCCCGCCGTCGAGCCCGGCCATGGCGAAGCGGAAGCCTTCGCCCTCGGCACCGAGGCGGTTCTCCACCGGCACCCGGCACTGGTCGAAGCGCACCGCGCGGGTCGGCTGGGCGTTCCAGCCCATCTTGCGCTCGTCGGCGCCGAAGGAGAGGCCGGGCGTGCCCTTCTCCACGAGGATCGCCGAGACGCC
>CAZZZJ010000010.1:0-4083 GCA_964658355.1 Beijerinckiaceae bacterium | reverse complement strand
CGGCGCCGAAGGAGAGGCCGGGCGTGCCCTTCTCCACGAGGATCGCCGAGACGCCCTTCGCCCCCTCGCCCCCGGTGCGGGCCATGACGAGGTAGAGGTCGCTGGCGCCGGCCCCGGAGATGAACTGCTTCTCGCCGGTCAGCACGTAGTCGTCGCCGTCGCGCACCGCGCGGGTGCGGAGCGCCGCGGCGTCCGACCCCGAGCCGGCTTCGGTCAGGCAGTAGCTGGCGATCGTGTCCATGCGCGCCAGCGACGGCAGCCAATGCCGGCGCTGCGCCTCGCTGCCGAAGGCGTCGATGATCCAGGACGAGAGGTTGTGGATCGAGAGGAAGGCCGCCACCGTCGGGCAGCCCTGCCCGAGCGCCTCGAAGATCAGGCTGGCATCGACGCGGCTCAGGGCCGATCCGCCGACATCCTCGCGCACGGTGATGGCGGCCATGCCGAGCGCCGCCGCCGCGCGAAGCGTCGCGACGGGGAAGTGCTTGCGCGCGTCCCAATCCAGCGCGTGCGGCGCGATGTGCTCGCGCGCGAAGTTTTGGGCCATCTCTTGGATGGCGGCCTGGTCCTCGTCGAGCCCGAAGCGCATCGCCGGTATCCTCCGCTCCATCGCCCGAACCGGGCGCGGGTCCCCTCTCCCGTGCGGGAGAGGGACAGGGTGAGGGATGAGAACGCTCCGGATGGGTCACGCCCCTCACCCCAACCCTCTCCCCATGGGAGAGGGGGCGCGTCGCGGTCGCCTACCGCATCGTCGGGATCGAGAATTCCGCGCCGCTCTTGATGCCCGACGGCCAGCGCTGGGTCACGGTCTTGGTCTTGGTGTAGAAGCGGATCGAGTCCGGCCCGTGCTGGTTCAGGTCGCCGAAGCCCGAGCGCTTCCAGCCGCCGAAGGTGTGGTAGGCGATCGGCACCGGGATCGGCACGTTGACGCCGACCATGCCGACGTTGACCCGGGCGGTGAAGTCGCGGGCCGCATCGCCGTCCTGGGTGAAGATCGCGACGCCGTTGCCGTACTGGTGGGTGGAGGGGAGGGCGAGCGCCTCCTCGTAGTCCTTCGCGCGCACCACCGAGAGGACGGGGCCGAAGATCTCCTCCTTGTAGATCGTCATGTCCGGCGTCACGCGGTCGAACAGGCAGCCGCCCATGTAGAAGCCGTTCTCGTAGCCCTGGAGCGTGAAGCCGCGCCCGTCGACGGCGAGGTCCGCGCCCTCCTTCAGGCCGGTCTCGATGTAGCCCTTCACCCGCGCGACCGCGTCGGCCGTGACCATCGGGCCGTAATCGGCCGACGCGTCGTGCGAGGGGCCGATCTTGAGGCTCTCCACCCGCGGGACGAGCCGCTCCATCAGCCGGTCGGCGGTGCCCTCGCCCACGGGGACGGCGACCGAGATCGCCATGCAGCGCTCGCCCGCAGATCCGTAGCCGGCGCCGATCAGCGCATCGACCGCCTGGCCCATGTCGGCGTCGGGCATGATGATCATGTGGTTCTTGGCGCCGCCGAAGCATTGGGCGCGCTTCCCCGTCTGCGCGGAGCGCACGTAGATGTACTCGGCGATCTGCGAGGAGCCGACGAAGCCCACCGCCTTGATGTCCTCGTCGTCGAGGATCGCGTCGACCGATTCCTTGTCGCCGTTAACGACGTTGAGGATGCCCGGCGGCAGGCCGGCCTCCAGGAAGATCTCGGCGATGCGCATCGGCACGCCGGGATCGCGCTCGGACGGCTTCAGGATGAAGGCGTTGCCGCAGGCGATGGCCGGCGCGCACTTCCACAGCGGGATCATGGCGGGGAAGTTGAACGGCGTGATGCCGGCGACGACCCCGAGCGGCTGGCGCAGCGAATAGACGTCGATGCCGGGGCCGGCGCCCTCGGTGAACTCGCCCTTCAGCAGGTGCGGGATGCCGCAGGCGAACTCCACCACCTCGACGCCGCGCTGGATGTCGCCCTTGGCGTCGGGAACGGTCTTGCCGTGCTCGGAGGCCAGCAGCTCGGCCAGCGGATCCATCTCGCCGCGGATCAGCTCGAGGAAGCGCATCATCACGCGGGCGCGCTTCTGCGGGTTGGTGGCGGCCCAGGCTCCTTGCGCGTCGCGGGCGTTCTCGACGGCCGCGCGAAGCTCGGCGCGGCTGGCGAGCGCCACGCGGGCCTGGACCTCGCCGGTGGAGGGGAGGAACACGTCGGCGAACCGCCCGCTGGTGCCCGCGACGGCCTTGCCGCCGATGAAATGCCCGATCGTGCGCATGCGCGCCTCTCCTGCTTCGTTTCCTCGGATCCGGTCCGCGCGAACGCGGCCGGGTTTTCACCGGACCATAGCAGGGTCGATCGGGCGATAAAGCTGGACCTGTTCGCAGTCGTTGTGCATCGATGCACAGCGAAGCCCGGCCGGACCCGTCCCGTGACCTTGAAGAAGACCCGCAACTGGGACGACCTGCGCTTCTTCCTCGCCGTCGCCCGCACCGGCACGCTGACGGCGGCGGCGGCGCAGACCGGGACGGAGCACACCACCGTGGCGCGGCGCATCCTGGCGCTGGAGGAGGGGCTGGATCGCCGGCTGTTCCACAAGAGCAACCTCGGCTACGCGCTGACCGAGGCCGGCGAGGCCCTGCTCGGCACGGCGGAGGCGATGGAGAGCGCCTTCGTGGCGGGCAGCGCGGCCGGCGCCACCGGGCGAAGCGTCTCGGGCACGGTGCGGATCGGCGCGCCGGACGGGTTCGGCAGCGTCTTCCTCGCGCCGCGGATGCACCGGCTGACCGCGGCCCATCCGGGCCTGGAGGTCGAGATCATGGCGACCGCGCGGATCTTCAGCCTGTCGAAGCGCGAGGCCGACATCGTCGTCAGCCTGTCGGCGCCGGAGCAGGCGCGGGTGGTGACGCGGCGGCTGACCGACTACCGGCTCTTCGTCTACGGATCGCAATCCTATCTCGCCGCGGCCGAGCCGATCCGGACGGTTGCCGACCTCGGGCGGCACCCCTTCGTCAGCTACATCGAGGACATGCTGTTTGCCCGGGAGCTCAACTACCTCAGCGTGATCGGGCCGGGCGCCAGCGCGCGCCTGCGCTCGACCAACCTGCTGGCCTAGGTGCATGCGACGCTGGCCGGGGCGGGGCTCTGCATCGTGCCGGGCTTCATCGCGGCCGCCCATCCGGGCCTCGTGCCGGTGCTGCCGGACGCGCTGTCGCTGACGCGCGCCTTCCACATGCACATCCACGAGGATCACCGGAAGGCGGCCCATATCCGCGAGGTGGCGGCGTTCATCGTCGGCGCGGTCGAGGCGGCGCAGGAATTGTTCGAGCGGGCCGGATAGTGCGCGCCGGATGTCGCGCGGGCCGCGCCGATCGGGCTTGTCCTCGGCGATACAGCCGTTAGCCTGTTCACGGTCTGCATTCACTTGGTCTGCGTTCACTAAAAAACGGATTCAACGCCATGATCAGCGCCATCGCCCTGCCGCGGCTGATGCGGATCGGAGCCGGCGCGTGCGGGCTGCTGCCGGAGGTGCTGGGGCAGCTCGGGCTGTCGCGGCCGTTCGTGGTCACCGATCCCTACCTCGCAGACAGCGGCCGCGCGGCGCGGCTCGTCGAGCGGCTGGCGGCGGCCGGCATCCGGGCGGGGCTGTTCTCGCAGACCGTCCCGGACCCGACGGTGGCCTCGGTGGAGGCGGCGCTGGCGGCGCTCGAGGCCGGGGATCACGACTGCGTCGTCGGCTTCGGCGGCGGCTCGCCGATGGACACGGCCAAGGCCGTCGCGGTGCTGGCCCGCCACGGCGGGCACATGCGCGACTACAAGGCGCCGCACAGCCAGGACGTGCCCGGCCTGCCGATCCTGGCGATCCCCACCACCGCCGGCACCGGCTCGGAGGCGACGCGCTTCACCATCGTCACCGACGAGGCCACCGACGAGAAGATGCTCTGCGCCGGCCTCGCCTACCTGCCGGTCGCCGCGCTCGTCGACTACGAGCTGACCCTGAGCAAGCCCGCCCGCCTCACCGCCGACACCGGCATCGACGCGCTGACGCACGCGATCGAGGCCTACGTCTCGCGGAAATCCAACCCGTTCTCGGACGGGTTCGCGCTGGCCGCGATGCGGGCGATCGC